>JAUIFW010000040.1 GCA_030430105.1 bacterium
CCCCTCAAATGGTGAGGTCAACATATCCATGGCAAACTCATTGGTCTGGCTACCAAGTTCAATGGCCTTGTATACTAAATTTCCTCCTCCTCCAATAAGGTCAGTCCCCGCTATAAACGCCTTGTTCATGGAAAATCCAAACTCCCTACTATCTCGATATCTCTTCACAAGCCAATCTTCATCAGCTCCAAACATCGTCCCCAAGCGGTGTATCACTCCACTTCGATAAAAATCCTCATCCCTATGTTGCTGAATGCCTTCTTGATTTGCCTGCATTTGATTGGCAATGTTTCGCTTTGCCAAATCATAATTTTTAAATAAATTTCCGTCCCTATCTAGACGAGCTTGATAAGAAGGCGAGAGCATCTCCTCTAGGCTCATACCCTTAGCACTGAGATTGATCTCCTCCTTATTTTGGAAATATTTTTTGGATGCAGCAGCGAAAGAAAGCCCCTCACCCTTTCCTCCAGGCTCCTTCTTTTCCATTGCAACCATGATACTAGAAACCTGCGCTGGGCTTGCCCCATCTCTCATCAGCTTGATCGTATAGTACTCCTTCATAAGCCCCGCATGCTTCTGCGGATCTCCTACAGCTTCGTTCAGTGCTTTTTTTACCGCTTTTTCCTGCTTAGCAAGGAGATCCATCTGATCCTTTCGCATCGCCATCTTCTGAAGCGTCGCCGTTATGGGACCAGGCTGATTACTTTCCGAAGCCTCAATCTCCTGCAGCAAATACTTCTGCAGTGTTTCCTTATCCGCATTGAACGGATTAAGGAGTTTATCCTTCAGAACTCTGTATTCCTCCGCAGACTGTCCTCTAGAGAGCATCGAGTATGCATCGAACTGGCGCTGCAACATATCTCGCATCCCACGAGTTTGCTCATCCCCATACACCGCGCGCGTAGCTTCCTCTGGATTGACATAGTATTGCTTATCTGTGACCTCTACCTTGCCCGTAGGCTTCCCCTCCGCATCAAGCACTGGCATCGCTACCTTCATGGGAATTGTTCCATCTGGCCGAATTGGACTAGCAGTATCAATCACCATAGTCTGGCCATTCACTTGAAAAGTTGTATCTGCGGATATGGTTTCACCCTTCGCACCTGATCCCTGTGCACGCATAAGATGATGAATCATTGCCTGATTTTGGAGTTGCTGCTGATTAGCATGCTGCTGACTAGTTTGGTATGCTTCTCTCTGCTCAGGGGTAAGAGTTGAAAGTAGCTCCGTATCCACAGCCTGCTGCCAGGAACTATCTTGATGAATACTCTGCCCCAACTGCATCGAGGACTGATTGATCTGCTCTAGTGTCTCCTCACCCGTCACAAGCTTGGTAAATCGTTGTTCCACCTGCTTGGCAAAGGCTTGAGACATGGCCTCAGCTCGCTTAACCTCAAACTCCTGTTGGTGCAATACAGCAGCTGCTTGATTGTTCAAAATTGCTGCACGGCGATGCACCGTTTGTGCAGCATTAAGCAGCTGCACCGCAGCCTCAAGTCTCTCTCTCTTATCCAATTCTTCATTTGTAGCGACCTCCAACAGACCTTCCATTTTTTCAAATGCAGCTATCATCTGTCCCTTTGCAAGATCTGCAGCCTTCAAGGCCTCTACAGCCTTGGTATATTGCCCATGAGCAATTCTTCGAGCGTTTTGAGCTGGCAGTAACTTTGCCTGCGCTTGATTGAGACGCCGAGCTTGCGCTATTCTCCTCCCCTTCGCCACGGCAATTCCATTCGTATACCGTGATTTTTCCTCATCTGTTTCTGCTAGGTTTGCCTTTACCCGAAGACTTCGGATATAGGTGTCTATCTGGGAAAGTGACGCCCGCTCTCTCCCAATATCACGTTCAACAGAGGCGAGCTTCTGCTCCTTATCTTTCAAAGTAACAGCCATATCCTTCTCATTGGTCACCGCCACCTCATAGTCCTTTTCCGCCTGTATTTTATCAGCCTCTGCCTTTTCCTTTTCCTCTTGAGCAGTTTGCAATTTTTCTAGCGCCTCCTGCTCTTCAATATCCTTGGTATCCTTCTCCATTTGCTTATCCAATGCCTCCTTTTTCTTTGCAATCTCCTCCGTGCGAGTAGAGAGCTCCTCAGCCCTAGCATTTTGCGCTTCTTTACTATGAAAACTCGTCAGTCGATTAAACTGAGCACTTTGCGTATCCACCCTCCGTTTCTGCTGCTCTACAGCAGTTCTAATTTCAGGACTATTCGGTGGCATGGTCTTCCGTTAGTAACTCTTCCAATTCCGTCAGCTCCTCCTTATCCTCTGTCCCTTCTGACTGCTCTGAGCGTTCTCGCTTTTTACGTTCCTCCTCCGTATGAAGTGCCTGCAGTTTTCGATTAATTTCTTCATAGTCTGACTCCTTCAACGTGGCAATTGCTTCCTCCTCCAAGTGATCATACTCCTGCATAAGCAACCAAATTTTCTGAGCACCATCCTCCGAAAGATACTCATTCACCAACCCCAAAAGCCGCTCCTTTTGCTCTGTATGTAAAAGCAAGGATGCTGAGATCTCCTTTCGAAGCTCCGAATGTGTTGGGTGTTGTGTGTTTTCCATGGAAGGTTGAGGATAAACCCATCATTTCAGTATACCAAAAAACCCCGCAATTTGCAGGGTTTTCATCCTTTCTTTTTTATCAGTATATTTGTTTTCAAAATGGTAAAGGAACCTTGTCCCGCAAAACTATCACTCCATTTTTTCTATCAAACTCCTCCGAACCCTTAATTCTCGTTGTTCATAGGGAGGCAAGAGAATTTTGTGCAGCAATTCTATCACTGCATGCCTTCTAGCTCGCTCCTCCGTATCCATTGAAGAGTAAACCGTCATAAGCGTGTCTACATCTGTTTGAGCGACACAAAGCACCTTTGCATGAAACCCCACGCCATAATAGACATGCAAACGCATCTTCCCTTGTTTCTGCATAGCTTCATATGCTTGTAAACTTTGAGGGTGAGCATCGAGTTTATAGATCAACGCCTGAATCGCAGTATGCCGAAAGCTTTCTTGAAGCTTCCGCCCCATGCCTTTAGCAAAAAAGAAACGAAGCAACGGCTCACAACTATACTCCGTTGGATATTGAAAGAGAGGTTTCAAAGCTCGCTTTGTCAGAGGCACGAGACCTCGTTCCATAGAACTAAGAAATTCTTTCCAATCCTCGAAGGAAATGGCCGTATTTTCAAAGCTCTTACCACTAAGGAAGGTCGTACTTATATGCTTTGACTTTCGCTTTCCAGACTCAGTCCAGTTCAGTTGCTCTGCGAGATGCTGCGCTTCCTCATCCGTAAAAAATGAAGTTTCGCCTTTCACTGAGCAAAGCACTTGATACAGATTAAATGCATGCACCCGTTTACGCAGTGGCGAAGAGACAGCCGCAAAGGCAGGTACTCCATCACGGACATATCCCTTGGACTCTAAGCCATAGGAAATGGGGAATACCGTGACAGAATGGTCACCTTCCACCAGCTCCAAAAATGAAACCTTCTCAGGCAGTCCATCTCGTCTTCCACGCATAGCCACCTGGTTGTGATAAATCAGTTGAATATCACGGGCTTCGGCAAATCTAGATACAGCATAGGAGAGCATAGCAATGAGTCGTTCGACAATGAACATTCCGACATTACCTTCATGCTTATACTGCAAAGCCTTTTCTTGCTGATTGACAGTAAGCGGCATGTTTCCATTGCATTGCCATGCATGTACAAGCTTGGCAAAGCTATAAGCATCACTCAAGTATTCCACAACCTGTTTGCTTGCTCTATTTCGCTTTAATCCATCGAAAAATAATGATTTTTCATCAAAGGAAAACGCTGCATTTAGCGTGGCAAACTCTGGCCTCACATGCATCTTTTGATACACAAGCGAGGCGTCAAAGGTGATTTCAAAGCAAACCACTGAGCTCTTCTTCCCTCGAGTGAGCATCAGTTGATGCTGCTTATTCTTTGGCACTTCAATATGGTCAACACGCGATGCGTCCTCCACCGTCAATATGGTATCTCGATACCATGTAACCCCAGCAGAAAACGGATCTGGTATAAACGCGCGAAGTATCCACGCTCCAGAATCGACTCGCTCCACATGGAACGCATCCTCCCGAACATTTGTGCCTCTCTGATCTATGGCAAACATAGTGTTACCTCCTCATTCATAATCCTTATCCCAACCTTTCTTTTTGTAATTAGTTATTTTATAAACTATTTAAATAAATAGTCAATACTTGCCCAAGCCCAATAAATTTGATATCTGATATCTGAAATTTGAAATTTGCCCACCCCATGTACACCCTTCTTGACCTCAAGAAAGAATTCCAAACTCTCAAAAACGAATCCTACCAAGGGATACAAGGTGTGCGTTTCATAGACTCAGGAAAGCCTGGGCCAACACTCCTTATCACCGCCTGCACACACGGGAACGAACCTGCTGGCTTGGCACCTATCAGATACGTGAGAGAGCATACCATCCTACCAAAAACAGGAGCATTTCTCTTCATTATAAGTAATCTCAAAGCAGCGGATCAATATTTCCATGCCGCAAATGAGCATGAAAAATACATGGCTCGATTCATAGATATTAATATGAATCGCATCCCTCAAGATATTCTTTCCAATCAATCAGATCAGTATGAAATACAGAGGTTTCATGCCATTAGGCCACTGCTTTACCAAGCGGATTTAGGGCTTGATATTCACAGCACCTCCACCCCTTCTGAGTCAATTATCATGCCCATGCATGAAACTACGCTCTCGCTCATCGATGCGATCCCCATAAAAACAGTGCTTACCAATGGAGAAGAAATCCTAAGAGACCGACCACTCGCTTCCTTTTTTGGAGGAGATAGAAATCTCGAGGCAGAACGGTTACTCCTAGAGACAGGACAACACGAAGATTCCACCACTATTCAAACCGCAATCTCTTGCTTCCTAGAAGCTGCCAGGTATGCAGGTATGTTTGACCACGACCTTCCAGTACAGCACCCTACAGAAAAGGACATCTACCAAATGTGCGCAAGCATCTTCTTCCCTAGCGAGCACTACATGCAGGTAAAGAACTTCCTCAACTTTGAACCCATAGCAAAAGGAGACCTCATCGCAGAAGGCGACGGGAATCCAATATTTTCGCCAGTAGACGGCTGCACACTGTTTGGTAATGCAGCCGGAAAGCCTCCAAGCATCAAGGAGGAAGCGATGTTTTTTACTACACCGAAAAAAACGAGGGTCGCCCTTCGGGCGAAAGATTAAATTGCTAAAGATTAAAAACTAAAATCTAAACCTAGCGAATTCAATTCACCACCACCAAAATACCACCCAACTAAGATGTGCTCAGAATTGTGCAATACAAGGCGGCGAAGAGATTGCGTAGGAGCGGTACTCTAGTACCGTGAGAAGCAATCTATGAAGCCAACGCAGTAGTGCACGATTCTGAGTTCATCCCAAACACTCTGCCAAGATGTGCTCAGAATTGTGCAGAGCAAGGAGACAAACCAATTGCGCAGGAGCGGTACTCTAGTACCGTGACAAGCAATTGCGTGAAGTCGACGCAGCACTGCGCGATTCTGAGGGCATCTCAAAGCCAAGCCTCGGGGGGGATGCCTATGTCTGCTACCCACACATGACTAAGCTTATCCATCCCCACCTTCGGCCGCGCAATTGTCAGCGTAGGCACATCTCCCATGGATACCTCATGGAATCCACCCACATCCACTCGAAATCCGGTAGGAATATCTAAGGCCAAAATAGGTATGTCTGTTCGAAGCGCCATCTTTATCAAAGTTTCTACCTCCCCTTCCGGAGCCCCCTTAGCATTGTAGCCAAGCAAACAGTCCAAGATCACATCACTTTCTGGATCTATCCGATCCACCACAGGGATACCTAGCTTACGAGCAGTAGCTAAATGTCTTTTTGGAGCGTTACGAAGCGACATCTCCGAACATCCAAGCAGGATCTCTACGTCCACACCAATATTATGCAAATACCTGGCCGCCACCAAACCTCCCCCACCATTATTCCCTTTCCCAACAAGGACCGTAGCTTTATCCGGATCAAACTCCACCACAGCCACCTCAAAGAGAGAATTACCAGCCATCTCCATCATCTGCAGCAAATCCACACCAAATTCCTCAATCATCCTTCGATCCACCTCAGCCATCTGCGCCGCTGTAACATAGTCACTCATAGCATAAAGATAAATTACACTCGCTCCTTTAGCGGATGATAGCAAGTACAAACCTAAGCCCTAGGCCCTAAGACCTAAGCCCTATTTTCGGCGTAGCCGAAAATCCCCTTTCCCATCCTCAATCTCCCACCCCATCTCCTCCACCTGGGCCCGCAGACTATCCGCCTTCTCCCAATCCTTCGCCTCCTTAGCCTCCAGCCGCTCCTGCGCCAAAGCCCGCACACCCTCTGGAGCTTCAGCCTGCTCCTCCCATGGAAACATCACCTCAAGTACACTATCCACCGTCCGAAGCATCCCAAGCAACGCCTCCGCTTCAGCACCGTTCAACTCCTCAGCATCCATCCGACCATTGAACTCTCGAATCATCTCAAACACCTGAGCAAACAACTCCGGAGTATTCAAATCATCCTCCAAAGCTTCCACAAACCCACCAAGCTTTGTGTTAAGCTCCCGAGAAAACTCCATACTAATCTGCTCCTCCTGACCTAAGACCTGAGGTCTAGGACCTAAGCCCTGCTCTCCAAATCCTGAAACCTGCTCAAGTCTCTCAACAAACCTCCCAATCGTCTCCAAATTCTTCCTCACCTGATGAAACACCGTCTCAGAATAATCCATCCCACTCCTATAGTGACTCGACAGAGCAAGCATACGAAATTCCCGAGGATGAATCCCTTGTTCCTTCGTATCATGCAACGTATAAAAGTTTCCCTTACTCTTCGACATCTTCTCACCCTCCACCGTAATCAATCCCGTATGCATCCAGTACTTTGAAAAGGGAAGCCTCTTCTTATTCACCCCAAAGCTACACTCACTCTGTGCAATCTCACACTCATGATGGGGAAACTTATTATCCATCCCACCACCATGTATATCAATATGCTCCCCAAGCTTCGCCCGAGACATAGCACTACACTCAATATGCCAGCCTGGATACCCTCGCCCCCAAGGACTATCCCACATCATACTTTGCTCTTTCCCGAGCACCCACAGCGCAAAATCATGAGGTGACTTCTTATCACCAATCTGCTCCACACGACCGCTCGCCCCTTCAGCTAATTGCTCAAGGGTATTCCCAGAAAGCTCACCATAGGCAGGGAACTTGGAAATATCGAAGTACACACCAGAAGGCGTCACATATCCAATACCCCGATCTACCAAAGTCTCCACCATCGCAATCATCTCCTCAATATGCTCCGTAGCTCGAGTCACATGATCAGGTCTCTTGATATGAAGCCACTCACACCCTTGAAAGAAATCCTCCTCATAGTACTTCGCGATATCCCACACCGTCTTATTTTCCCGCTTCGCAGCCTTCTCCATCTTATCCTCACCGCTATCACTCGAAAGCAAGTCATCATCCGTCAAATGCCCCACATCCGTGATATTCATCACATGGGTAGTCTTATAATCAAGAAAACGAAGCGTGCGCACCAAAAGATCCCAAATGATATAGGTGCGATACCCACCAATATGCTGATTGTGATACACAGTCGGACCACACACATATACTTTGGCCTCTCGATCTCGAAGAGACTTAAAGGGTTCTTTGCATTTCGTTAGTGAGTTGTACAAGTGGAGCATAGGTCCGATAAATCATAGTCGCACCTATTCTGACACAGGAAAAGACAAGGTTCAAGCCCGCTTCTTCCGTTCACCGCACACTCCACAATCAGCTTCCGACTTATGCACACGTACCACCCAGTGAAGCACACTACATCCCCAAAAGGCTTCAAAGAGCATGACATAGCTAGCAAGCACCATACTCCAAAAAACGGGAGGAGCGAGAATATCCAGAACAAGCAAGGTCACCACATTCAAAAGCACCCCCGCAATGATACGAATTAGGCGGCTGGAAGTCTCTAGATGACAGGCAAAGAGCTTATTGTGAAACATAGAATACTTACTACTATCTAATAATAATACCACAAATTTAAAATAATGCAAAATACCTTGACCAAAGAATGTAAATACATACCCTACAAACAAATACTCCTTTAACGAGGGGTGGGAATCCTGGACCGTGGTGACCAGGGAGAGGAAGCTCTAGCATGTCACTTCCTCGTACGTCTACCTTCCAGTTCACTAGGGTAAAGCAACCTGGAAGGTAGGAATAGCCACTCAGACAAAAAGAGGGGTAGCCAATCCCCCTCACTGGCGCGGACCGAAAGTCCGCGCTTTTTTTCTTGCACTTTCTGAGCGCATAGCTACTATAGATCCGTTTTCGGGGAGTGGCGCAATTGGTAGCGCGTGCGGTTTGGGACCGTAAGGCTGCAGGTTCGAGTCCTGTCTCCCCGACCAGTTTCAATCGAAACCACCATATTCCGTTGGCATTCAGCAACGGCTATTCGAAGTATCCGTAGGAGACAGGACTCGAACGGCTCAGGAGGAGTGACTAGATGTCACTCCGACTAGCCGCGGGGGTCGCCGCAATGGAGATGAGTAGTGAGCGAGAGCGAACGTGCGAATCCCATGTGAGGTGACCGAGTCCGGCACCGACCACCTAAATTTCGAAGCCTCTATGGCTCCTACAACTACGTAGGACTTTTAGGGTGCACTGGGGAGACAGGACTCGAAGCTAGAAAGCACTGTTGCGAGAGCAACAAGGAGAACAGCCATAGGAAGAAACGTACCTACAATCTCAGCAAAGTCCGGGGGTCGCCGCAGCTGAGATGAGTAGCGAGCCACAGCGAGCGTGCGAATCCAGCGTGAGGTGACCGAGTCCGTGAAGCATCACCATGCAATATCAAAACCACCATATTCCGTTGGCATTCAGCAACGGCTATTCGAAGTATCCGTAGGAGACAAAACTCGAACGGCTCAGGAGGAGTGACTAGATGTCACTCCGACTAG
>JAUIFW010000041.1 GCA_030430105.1 bacterium
GGGTTGGTAAGAACCTCTGCTCATTTGGTATCTTGCCAATGAGCTCCTGAAAGGCTGCCTCTTGCTCCTTTTGATCCTCAATTTCAAGCACTCGCTCAACATCTGCATAGAGTTCGTCGTAGACGCGTTCTGTGCGCTGCGCCGTCTCTTCATGCGCAGGTGCCAGGCTTCTACGCTCTATGCTCAAAATAAGAGCGTTTTCATCTTGGTAGAGGGTATACATGCGAAGACTCATAGAAGATGGAAGCCCATACTCCTTCTCAAGTTCTGGTAGTCGCTCTACCAGCAAGCCTGTAATGGTTTGTGCAATCACAGCATCGTAGGTGTTCTTCACCCTCTGTATGGTACTGGTTACATCCTCTGGCAACTCCAAGTACTCTGAAAGGCGCTTCATACTTTGTGCATATCCTACAAGAAGTGATTTTGATCGCACAATATTACCTTGTTGCAAGGCTTCCTTTGCAGACTGCATTTTTACTTCTGCAATTTCTAGCACATCCTTTGCCTGACCTATCGCTTCTTGTCGTTGTCTGAAGTGCTCCATGGCAGCTAGGTGCAACTTTTCCTCCTCTGTGAGCTCTGGAAGTACTTCCTCAAAGGTAGTACCTGTTCCAGTCTCTACTACTTCGCTTCCAGCTACGATCTCTTCTTGTTCCTTGTTTACAACAAGGACGAGCTCTGTGGCATTTTGCTCTGTACTACTACGTATGGCGATAGTTCCCTTACCTTCCTCTATCTCCTCTGCAGTAGCTACAACTGTCATGTTCTCTCCCTCATCAAACTCTACCTTTTCTCCAGAAACCTCTACCACTACTTCACTGTGCTCGTTAGCAGCTTCTACTTTTACGTCTGTCTCACTACCTGCCTTCACAACACCCGCGTTAGTCGCAATGTACATGGTTGTCTTCTTTTCCCCCTGAGCCTTCTTCTCGATACTTCCTCCTGTAAACTCTACGTGCACAACCTGTTCCCTAGAAATCTCATCTACCTCAGAATTTGTAATTCGTACCTTTGTATTGGCTTCAAGAGTGGCCTCTTCCTTAGAAAGAAACTCCAAAGATGCCTTTGAGTTTTCTGGTACCTCAATGGTATCTCCTACCTGGATATCAGCTTCTTCCACAGGAATCTTATCTGTATTTCGGTGGATATACACAATACCGTCAGAACGAATGGTTCCAACCACCTTTGCCGCACCCTGCGGCGCACTTGAAATCAATACAAAACCAATTACTCCTCCTAGCATGAGAATACTGCTAAGTGCACCTCCTAGGCGCTTGAATAGAAGTACACCAAAAGAGCGCTTGTGCTCATAGGATTCAATACGCGAGAAGAGAGACTCTTCTATCCGAGCGACCTTGGTAGTGTCAGGCTTATGCGGCCTCTTTCCAAGTAATTCCAACTGCCTTTCAATGGGGTCCTTCACGTAGCGTTAGTAAGTGTAGCATATATGTAGACGGAATATATTGTGGTTTGTTACACATTTTGTGATGTACTAATCACTAATCACTAATCACTAATCACTAATCACTAATCACTAGGGATGGTAAAAATAGCACCTGTGGTGACAAGGGGAAATATGAGTTTTTTAGGCCACTGCGCGATCCGCCGAAGGCGGGAGCAAAACTCAGTGAAAAGTGACCAGTGAACATTATGCATAAAAAAAAGGCATTATCTCGGCTGCTACCTACTCTCCCACCCGCAACGCGGGAAGTACCATCGGCCTTGAAGAGCTTAACTGCTGAGTTCGGTATGGGATCAGGTGTACCCTCTTCGGTATAACAACCAAGATAATGCCTTCTTTCCAAAGCTACAATTGGAGCCGCTTACATAGTAAGCACAAAGTATCAGTTAAGTTCTCCCACATATCCATCAGCGAACTGACAAACATATGGGATAGTATAGAGTGAAACAAAAAGACGTTCGACCTATTAGTACTGCTCGGCTGAGAACGTTGCCGTTCTTACACCTGCAGCCTATCAACCTGGTGGTCTCCCAGGAGGCTTATGTCATAAAGACGAGGAAATTAATCTTGGAGTAGGCTTCCCGCTTAGATGCTTTCAGCGGTTATCCCTTCCGAACATAGCTACTCTACAGTGCCCTTGATAGAACAGCAGATACACTAGAGGTTCGTTCACTCCGGTCCTCTCGTACTAGGAGCAACGCTCCTCAATTTCCTAAGCGATCATGGCAGATAGGGACCGAACTGTCTCACGACGTTCTGAACCCAGCTCGCGTGCCGCTTTAAATGGCGAACAGCCATACCCTTGGGAGCTTCTTCACCCCCAGGATGCGACGAGCCGACATCGAGGTGCCAAACCAGGCCGTCGCTGTGGACGCTTGGGCCTGATAAGCCTGTTATCCCCGGGGTAACTTTTATCCGTTGAGCGACACCGTACCCACGTACATGTGCCGGATCACTTTCACCGACTTTCGTCCCTGCTCGACTTGTAAGTCTTGCAGTCAAGCATGCTTATGCGAATACACAATCACTCCGGTTTCCATCCGAAGCTAGCATACCTTATGCGCGCCTCCGTTACTATTTAGGAGGCGACCGCCCCAGTCAAACTACCCACCAAACGCTGTCCCCCAATCCTAGGGTTAGAACTAAAATGTATCAAGGGTGGTATCTCAAGGGTGATTCCAAGTAGACTAGCGTCTACCCTTCAATATCTCCCACCTATCCTGCACAAGATACACCTCAGTTCAACGTCAAGCTGTAGTAAAGCTCCACGGGGTCTTTCCGTCTTGCCACGATTAATCGGTATTTTCACCGATAGTATAATTTCACCGAGTCCCCCTTTGAGACAGTGCTCAGACCGTTACTCCATTCGTGCGGGTCGGAACTTACCCGACAAGGAATTTCGCTACCTTAGGACCGTTATAGTTACAGCCGCCGTTCACCAGGGCTTAGATTCAAAGCTTGCACCTCTCCTCTTAACCTTCTGGCACTGGGCAGGAGTCAGCCCCTATACATCACCTTACGGTTTAGCAGAGACCTGTGTTTTTGGTAAACAGTCGCCTGAGCTCTTTAGCTGCGCCCTATACCCTTCGGTATAGGGAGTGCTTCTCCCGAAGTTACGCACGCTGTTTTGCCGAGTTCCTTAAAGGGGGTTTTCTCGCTCATCTTGGTATACTCAACCAGTCTACCAGTGTTGGTTTACGGTACGGGTACCTATAATTCTCGCTAGAGGTTTTTCTTGATAACATAAATCGGTGCACTTCGTCATCACAAGGATAACAACGGCATCATAGCTCAGATAAACGCATGTGCGGATTTGCCTACACACACTGCTTCACTATTTACGCCTCAAATCATTAAGAGGCCGCACCTATCACACTATGTCACCCCTTTGCTAGCGCCCTAAAGGCATGAATTCCAGTTCTCTTAACTAAGTAAACTTAGCGCCGAGAAAAGTAATCCTTCCAATAGTTTGCTTGGGCGAATTATAAGTAGTACAGGAATATTAACCTGTTGTCCATCGGATTATGGCTTGTCAGCTTCACCTTAGGCCCGACTAACTCCACGTTGATTTCCATTGCGTGGAAAACCTTAGACATACAATGTTCAGACTTCTCATCTGAATTTCGTTACTCATGCCAACATTCTCACTTCTTGCCGCTCCACCTGGCCTTCCGGCTCGGCTTCGACGCTGACAAGAACGCTCCTCTACCATCGCGTCAGACGCGATTCACATCTTCGGTGTACACCTTGAGCCCCGCTGAATTTTCGGCGCAAGATCACATAGACCAGTAAGCTATTACGCACTTTTTAAAGGATGGCTGCTTCTAAGCCAACCTCCTGGCTGTATAAACAATCTCACAACCTTTTCCACTTAGGTGTAACTTGGGGACCTTAGATGGTGATCTGGGTTGTTTCCCTTTTGACAATGGCGCTTATCCGTCACTGTCTGACTCCCGAGGTAAGCAATCATGGAATTCGAAGTTTAACAAGGTTTGGTAAGCGGTTTAAGCCCCCTAGCCTTATCAGAGCCCTACCTCCATGACGCATTTACTCGAGGCTAGCCCTAAAGCTATTTCGAGGAGAACCAGCTATCTCTGAGTTCGATTGGAATTTCTCCGCTATCCTCAGCTCATCCCTACGTTTTGCAGCACATAAGGGTTCGGGCCTCCCCCGCCTGTTACAGCGGGTTCACCCTGGCCAAGGATAGATCACCCAGTTTCGGGTCTAGTCCTACTGACTGAATCGCCCTATTAAGACTCGCTTTCGCTCCGGCTCCGTCCCTATGGACTTAACCTTGCCAGTAAGAACTAACTCGTTGGCCCGTTCTACAAAAAGTACGCCGTCACCCGCAAGCGAGCTCCGACTTCTTGTAAGCATATAATTTCAGGTTCTATTTCACTCCCCTACCCGGGGTTCTTTTCACCTTTCCCTCACGGTACTAGTTCGCTATCGATCTTAGAATCTTCTTTAGCCTTGGAAGGTGGTCCTCCCAGATTCAAGCCGGATTACACGTGTCCGACCCTACTCAGGAAATAATTCAAGACGTACAACCAATTTCAAGTACGGGGCTATCACCCTCTATGGCCTACCTTTCCAGGTAAGTTCTTCTATTGGAAGCAAATCTTGCGAGTCTCACTAGCGACTCATAACTATCCCTACAACACCACTGCAGCAACGCCTAGCAGCTTGGCACTACAATGGTTTAGGCTGTTCCCGTTTCGCTCGTCACTACTCAGGGAATCTCTATTGATTTCTTTACCTCAGCTACTTAGATATTTCAGTTCACTGAGTTTCCCTCCGCCTTTGGCGGATCACAGGGCATGACCCCTGTGTGGTTTCCCTATTCGGAGATCCTCGCTTTAGCGCCTGTTAGCGGCTACACGAGGCTTTTCGCAGCTTACCACGTCCTTCATCGGAATTCTAAGTCAAGGCATCCGTTATATGCTCTTAAATTTCTTTCTGAACATTCTCTATACCAACTTAACTGATACTTTGTACTGTCTATGATACAAAGTATCGAGAAAACTTTTACTCTTTCTAACTTTCGTTAAATATCGTTTTTGGCTCCAAATTGTAAAGTAGCAATCTTTTCTCAGCCGGAATGGGCTACACAAGTGTGGAAAGGTGCACACGCCGTCTTGAAAAGCGTGGTTATACTAATGATGCAGAGCTTGTAGTCAAGAAAAAAGTTAGACTTTTTTTTGAGGGCTTTCTAGGCTCTGTAAAACACCCTGTAAAACGAACTCTGTGAAGCTTCGGATTTGCTGGTATTCACCGCGAATACCATAGAGTTCTAGGAACTGTGTGAAGACAAAGGTTGCGAGCTGTATGCATGAATGGAGCACCTTCCCCTCCTTATATACGCGAGGCAAGATCCACTCGGGATGGAATGATAGTGAAAGCATCAATACTTGAATCCAAGTATTCACTTCATCCTTCACTTCTATAGGAAGCTCTTCATGATGGAACACTTTTCCTTCGGCGACGACTTCTTTGGGTTGATGCATCAAGGTCAGTACCTTTGCTCGCTCCTCATAGGTTGCGAGGGAAAGCTCTCCCTCTGTAGACTCATACATAAGTGTGCGAAGTGCTGGATACAGGAGCGACAAAATACCTACCACAAATTCCGCAGGGACCTCCTGCTTCAACATAGCAACGGCAGTGTTGAGAATCTGCTCATTTGCTTCTCCTTCTATATCTTTGATAAAGGCTGACAGAAGAGCAGCAAGAGATTCCTCTCGCTTTTTTGTCTGCTGCTCATCTTTTTTCGCTTTTTGGAGCTTCTTTCTTGCCGCAACAAAGGTCTTCCTCGCCTTCTCTCTCTGCTCTGAGGCCTGCTCGGCACTCATCTGCGCACCCTCGCCAGACTCCATTGGAGCTCCAATGTTTTCTAAATCAGCCATATCTCATATAAGTTCTATCTATAGTATACGGCTTTTTGCCTTATTTCTCAACTGCTTCGGGCTTGCTCAGTAGCAATTCCCAGACCTCCTTGGCGACACGATCCCAGCTAAACTTCGCGAGATGACTCGAAACATCCGCTCTCAGCTCCAGGCCTTCCACCAAGGAGTCAAAGGATGAGCGTAGTGTTTCCTCCAAGGGCTCCTCTATATACCGGACCTGCGCCCCCCCAACCTCAGGCAACGCACCTCTTTTAGAGCACAGCACTGGAACCTGTTTATGCAGCGCCTCCAATACAGGAAAGCCAAAGCCCTCATACTTTGAAGGAAATAAAAATGCCTTTGCATTACCAAGCAGGAGCGCCACCTTGGTATCTGCTAGAAACCCTGTCACATGTATATGTGCATTGGGATATTTTCTCAGCATCTCCTGGACCTTTTCGTACCCTTGCCCCTCCTTACCCACCAAAAGCAAGCCATAGTGCTGAGAGGCCTTTGAATTTGCATAGGCTTCTATAAGTACAGGAACATTTTTCTTCTCCTCTAGTCGACCTATATATATGAAGTAGGTCTTCGGCCCTACATTATAGGTATGTAGTAGAGCGTTCACATCTTCATACGCTGGTGCTTTCTTGGAGGTAAAACCCGAAGGCACCGTATACAGCTCGGCTCCCAACTTTGGATAGAAGGTAGCAACATCCACTTCCGTGGCTTTAGAGACGGCAAGCACACGCATTTTCTTGGCAGTTATCATACCCAGGCCTAAGAGCATTCTCTGCATGAGACTGTAGCTTGTAGGAAAATGTTTGTGAGCTACATCATGAACAACCACTAGTGAGTGCTTAGGTGCGAACAAGGGCAAAATATGCGCAGGCACAAACAGCGTACTATATGTACCCCTATGAAGCAGACAAAAAAGAGAAAGCCTGAGCAGTGTCCACATCTTGGGAAATGGGATCACCTTTTGTGTGATATACGGAGAATCCATCAGCTTCTTCTCCTCGGGTGCAATAAAACACACGGGGATCTGCTGCTCATGCGCATAGCGCTGAAAACGATCCAACAAAGCGTTGGTGTAGACCTCTACCCCAGTTGGCTCTGGATGCTGATACCTAGATGCGTCTATAAGAATTGGTTTCATCAGGACCAAGTATACGCTCTCTTCCCTTGAAGCAAAGATTAACCGTGCGCAATACTATAGCCTAGTATCTCCCTACCCGTACCCAGGAGCGCTTCCCTACACGCAAGCATTGTACTGCCTGTTGTGCAGACATCATCTACTACTATAATGCGCTGAACCCAGGGAGGGACTCCTTTGCAAATACGCATAGCACCCTCCATATTCTTCCATCGATTTGCTCTACCCAGTGTTGCCTGCTGCGCAGTAGGTTTTACCCTCTTCAAGCCCATCCAAAGTGGAATACCTGTCTGCTCCTGACACCACCTGGCTATCTCCACAGCTTGGTTAAACCCCCGCGTTTTTTCCCTCTCCTTATAAAGAGGTACTGGCACAAGTACGGTGCCCTTCTTTTTCAAACCATATAGAGGACGTACCAACTCTGCAGGTAAGCTCTCTATAATACGTATAGCTCCTTTGTACTTCAAGGCCCGCAATACAGCATGTGCCCCACTCTTTCTATAGGAGCATCCATACCATACTCGCAACCTTTCGCTCCTTGTAGACGACTGCTCGCTACCTGATATACTTACTGTACATTGGCCTCCCGGGGCCATACCTGCAGCGCAAGGCCCACATAGAAGGCCCCCCTGCAACGAACATACAACACAGCGCTCTGGAAACAGAACGCTCCACATATTCCATCGCCGAACACTATGAAGTACCGTCATCTTGCACTATTAGGACTTTGTCTCCTCTATTGTTCCCCTTCTGCGTTCGCAGTGGAAGCAAACTATATGGATAGTGTTGTTCTTCTTGCAGAACACGGGATCATCAAAGGGTATGAGGATGGTTCCCTTCGCCCAGACGCTCCTGTTACGAGAGCTGAGTTTGCAACCATGCTCTACCGCGCTTCAGGAGAGCCAGAACTTGCATATATTGCAAGCTACCCCGATATGCTACCCGATGACTGGTTTCAGCCAGCTATTTCTTATGCTACTGACCAGGGCGTGATACGAGGGTATGAGGATGGCATGCTCCATCCGCACCGTCCTGTTTCCTTTGCAGAAGCACTTACCATGCTTGCTAGAAGCTCAGGCACAACGCTCTCAGGAGCATCTTGGAAGGATGCTGCGCTTGCATATGGAGATACACTACAGAATGCTCCTAACCTAGAGGCCGACGATCTTCTTACACGAGGAGAGACGGCAGCTACTCTTCTTGCTAGTGGCCCCTTGTTTTCTGAGGAATTCTCTCTCGATCTTCCGTCTACATCCACCTTATATAAGGAGCCTTACTTTCAAACGCTGAGCCGCGAAGATCAAGACCAAGTCCTGATCACCACACTTCTCGCCCAAGGTACCGTAAGTATAGTGAGCGCGGACAGCGATCTTTCTATCGACATCTACCTACGAAACTCAGGCGTAGTAGATGCAAGCGTCACACATGGTACTGGCTTCTTTCTTACACCCAGACTTATTGTCACCAATGGACATGTGGTGCGAGGAGGAGAAGACCACTTTGAAGTCTTTGGCTATGAGGGGAAAAGCCTACCAGTCTCCAAAGTACTCTTTGACCCGGTATTTGATATCGCCCTCATCGAACTTCAATCCTCTGCAAAAGCTTCACCAGTACGCCTACTCTTTGAAGAGCATACTCCATATATAGGACAAACCGTGTACAGCATGGGAAATTCTCTCGGGCGATATCCATACTCCGTGAGTGAAGGGATTGTTTCAGGACTTGGGCGAAAGGTTACTGCCTATGGTGAAGATACTAGCGTGGAGCTCTTTGACCT
>JAUIFW010000042.1 GCA_030430105.1 bacterium
TTAGATATTGAGTCTCTCCTTATCCAATACATGGCTGCAGAGAATAGATATATTCTGCAGAATGGAAATGGAGGTTTAAGGAGCCACAACTACTATAATAAGGAGTTGTATCAAGCAAAATTTGAGCTCATTTGGGAAGATCTCAAGGATATGGGGATTGTTTCGAAAACACTTCATGAATTAAGAAATTCAGACTTATTCAAGTTTTCCCCATACAAGGTGCTAACAGAGGAGCAAATGAACTTTGTGGAGTACTTTATGGACTATTTTGAGATAAATAAGGATTCCTACCTCATACATGGTGGACCTGGTACAGGAAAGTCAGTTCTGGCAGTGTATCTGCTCAAACATCTCGTGGATACTCAAGGGTTCACAAATGACGATATCGCACTGGTTGTTCCTATGACTTCATTGAGAACCACAATAAAATCTGTCTTCAAAAATGTACAAGGACTATCAGCAGGAATGGTTATTGGTCCTGCAGAAGTTGTAAGAAAACAGTATAAGCTGTTGGTGGTTGATGAAGCTCATAGATTAAAGCGTAGAAAGAATATAACCAACTACCAGAGTTTTGATACTATTAACAAACAACTAGGCTTCGGAGAGGAAGGTACGGAGTTGGATTGGATTCTAGCTAGCTCTGAGAGGCAAATATTTTTTTATGATGCTGGACAATCCATTAGGCCTTCAGACATCCCTAGGGTCAGGTTTCAAAGAATGCAGGCGGTGGAATATAGATTAACAGAGCAGCTGCGTATTCAAGCAGGAAGTGAAGTAGA
The DNA here is from genome assembly GCA_030430105.1 of bacterium. The sequence goes on from JAUIFW010000042.1 coordinate 780, forward strand.
AGCATTTGTCGCTAGTATTTTGGGAGAACCTACCAAGAGTACCTTTCACTTCCCAAACTACGATCTTCAGCTATTTGAAGACATGGAAAAGATGGTGGATGCTATACGTAAAAAAAATGAAGAGCATACGCTATGTAGACTTGTTGCAGGGTATGCATGGGATTGGAAGAGCAAGGGAGACACTACTGGAAGTGTCCATGATATAGAAATTGAAGGGATAAAGTTGAAATGGAATTCTACTACGAAAGACTGGGTGAATGCTCCAAACTCCATCAATGAGGTAGGATGTATCCATACGATCCAGGGGTACGAGCTCAACTACGTGGGGGTAATCATTGGGCCAGAATTGTCCTTTGATAAAGATACTCAGCAAATAGTTATAAATCGAAAGTTTTACAAGGACAAAAATGGTCATAGAGGTGTGTTTGATGATGAGGAGCTGAAGCCTTATATCATCAATATATATAGGACGCTGTTAACTAGGGGTATTAAGGGGTTGTACCTATATGTAGTTGATCCACTATTAAGGACACATACAAGAAGTCTTATGCAAAAAGTCCTATAGTAGGCTGTGTTGTTATAAATTTGAGCAAAGAAAGTCTTAAAAATGCTAAGTCAAGAGTTGACTTGTGTAATTAATAATGAATAATATAAAAAAGGAGGATGAGCATATGGCGAAATATAAACATGACCCAAGCGTGCTCAAGGAAGTTGGGGCACTATATAGAAAGTATCGTAAGGCTAAAGGTTGGACGCAGCTGGATCTAGCAAAGATGCTGGGTATATCTAAAGCTGGAGTGTCTGGCGTTGAGTTGGGGTACAGTCACCCTCATAAAGTGCAAAGTCCAAGATGGTGGACGATGTTAGAGCTATCAAGCTTTGATAGGAGTAAGGTGAAAAAGTTACTTAAATATCAATTCACGGAAGGCGAAGAAGAGTTTCTTAGAAGCGGTCTAGTAATTGTGCAATTCGTCAGTACGTTGCCAGATCTTAGAGATTCAACTGAAGAGTTATTGTGCAAGACAACAAGCCTAAGCGAAGAATATTCCCTGTGCTATATTGATGGGAAGAAGGCCTTGCTTTGGACCTGTTTCAAAGGAGAAATACAAAACCTGTACTCTACAGAAATAGAATATGCTTTACAGGTGTTTTTGGGGAAAGAACTAGATCAAGCGCTGGTAACCATTGACGAGAAGGTAAGACTGATTGATGTTGCGCCTTCGATTAAGCCCCTGGAAGAACTTGGAATGAGGATCTATAATTCATCAGATGTGCATTATTACCTCACTCAAGCAGAATATTGATATCTTAAAGAGAGGGGGCATACCAAGTGCCCCTTTTTTATACATCAGTTTTCCCTAAATGATGTGAGTAGGTAGTGCTTTTTCTCAATTAAATGTATGCTTTGAATAGAAGTATAAAAACATGGCTATGAAAAAATTTATAGTGATCACAGGGCCTCAGGCTGTAGGAAAGATGACGGTTGGCCATGAAATTGAAAAGTTAACTGGGTTCAAAGTATTTCATAACCATGTGGTCATTGAAATGGTTGATCCTTTTCTAAGTTACGGAACAAAGGAGGGGCGAAAGCTTGTAGATACAATAAGAGATGAAATGTTTGACGCTATTGCTAGTTCAAATATGCCAGGGCTTATTTTTACTTTTGTGTGGGCTTTCGGTCAGGAGGGGGAAAAAGAGTATGTAGACAAGGTATGCAAGATATTTGAAAATAAGGGTAGTGATATATATATTGTTGAATTAGAGGCAGATATAGATGCTAGGTTAGCAAGGAATGTTACTCCTCATAGGCTTGAACATAAACCCTCAAAGCGAGACATAGAGTTCTCAAGAAATAATCTTCTTGAGTCGAATATCAGGTATAGACTCAATTCTACCCCCGGGGAAATTACTAGAGAGAACTATATAAGGATCAATAATACGAAGCTTTCAGCTGAGGAAGTTGCAAAAAAGATAGTGGAAGAGTTTGAATTGGAAAAGAAATGACAGAAAAAAAAGTAGCGTACGTTAAACGCAACTTTAGGATGTAGAGTGAGGGGTATAGTTAACTTTTTGGGGTGAACGAAGGGACTCGAACCCTCAACCACTCGGACCACAACCGAGGGCTCTACCATTGAGCTACGTTCACCATAGGTAGGTAGTCTAGCACGCTAATCACGTGTAAGACGCTGCAATCCTAGCAAAAAGCAGGTATTTGACAAGGAAAAATGCATCCCGTCCGACGCGATGACCTAAGACCTGAGCCCTAGGACCTAAGCCCTATCATCCTCCATCTTCGCCTCCACCTCCGCATTCTTGTCCGCCGCCACCTTCTCCGCCATAGCCACATACTCCTCCGCTTTTTTATGGAGCTTCGCCTCCGCCTTGTCCTTCTTCTTCTCCCCGAAGGTCCCCTCCAGCTCAAGCATCTTGTACATCTGGAATGCCACAAGGGTGAGCCACAGAATCAGTGGGTAGAAAAACCAGTAGATTTCAGGCGTGAACACAAAATTCACAACTGTAATAATCACAAAGAACACACTCATTAAAAAGGATCGTATAGACCCCGTTAGGCCAATAATATTCCTCTCGCGAAACATCTGCACGGCTTCTTGTACTGTCTTTGTCATGGTGGTGGGGCTAGATATGCACCTAAAGTATACAAGATCCATGGGTATCCACAATAGTCTGCAACCACAGTTCGCTTGTGGCAAGCTCTCACCTGGTGTACAAAGAAACCACTAGATTCAACGCAAGGAATTATGCAGGTCATCACGGACGAACAGCGCATCGACGAGCTTCTCGAGCGATCGGTGGAAGAAATCCTTCCTGGGAAGGACAAGCTGAAGAAGCTTCTCATGTCAGGGAAACGGCTCAAGGTATATATCGGGACAGACGCAACGGGAACGTCGCTGCATCTCGGTCATGCCACCAACTATATGGTGCTTGAAAAATTCCGTGCGCTTGGACACGAAGCTATTCTTCTCATCGGAGACTTTACCGCGCGTATTGGTGATCCTACGGACAAGGAGGCGGCTCGCACGCAGCTCACTCGAGAGGACGTGAAGCGGCATGTGGAGTCTTGGCTTCCGCAGATCGAGCCCGTGCTCGACCTCTACAACAAGGAAAATCCTGTGCGCATCGTGTACAACCACGATTGGCTTTCAAAGATGAGCTTCGAGGATGTGATCGAACTATCCAGCCATTTCACGGTGCAGCGTATGCTCGAGCGAGATATGTTTGAGAAGCGTATGGCGGAGCAAAAGCCTATTTACCTTCACGAGTTTTTTTACCCACTCATGCAGGGATACGACTCTGTAGAACTAGAGGTGGATGTGGAGCTCTGTGGAAATGATCAGAAGTTCAACGCACTAGCTGGTCGAACCCTTCTTCGCCAGTACAAGGACAAGGAGAAGTCTGTGTTTATTACCACGCTCTTAGAAAACCCTGTGACAGGCGAAAAGATGATGTCCAAGAGTCTTGGAACGGGAGTATTCCTGGATACCACAGCGGAAGACATGTACGGGAAACTCATGTCCCAGGCGGATGAAAATATTCCACAGATCTTCATGGACTGTTCCTATGCTCCTATGTCGGAAGTGAAGGAAATCGAGAAGGAGCTCGCATCTGGTGTAAACCCAAGGGATATCAAGATGCGTCTCGCGAAGGAAATCACCACTATCTACCATGGTGAGGAGGCTGCGCAGGCGGCAGAGGAGTACTTTGTGCGAACGATTCAGAATAAGGAGGCGCCAGAGGATATGCCGGAACTGCGTGTTGGGGAGCCCATGAATATTGTCGATGTATTGGTGGAGGCAGGGCTGACGCAGAGTAAGGGAGAGGCAAGAAGGAACATCGCTCAAAACGGAGTAAAGGTTGAGGGTGAGCCTGTGGATGCAGAGTACATGATCGAGCCGACGCAGGAGGGCGTGGTAGTAAAGAAAGGAAAGCGCCACTTCGTAAGGGTCCTCGCAACAAATACATAGAAAGATCAAACGTAATTGTACGCACCCACTCTTCTAGAAGATCCAGTGAAAAGTGAATAGTGATCAGTGATCAGATAGAAGTAAAAACAGCCCCTTGGGCTGTTTTTACTTCGAATTCTCTAGAATCGACTCCTCAAACAACTCAGGCAGCTTCGGATGATGCCCATCCATGGTCTCTACAAATTCCTCAAAGGGAAGTTGAAGCCTTGGGCTCTGCTCCTTTTCCTCCTTGATCGTAGAGTAGCTTTTTTCTTGGTAGGTATGCCCTGGAGCTACCACCGTCTCTTCTGGAAGCTTGCAGAGTGTTTGGAGGCTTTCATACAGGTCTTTGGAGTTCCCAAGTTGAAAGTCGGTACGCCCTGTTCCTCCAAGGAGCATGGTGTCTCCTGTGTAGACAGTTCCTTCACCGTAGAGACAGATACTTTCATTGGTATGACCAGGGGTGTAGAGCACTGTGAAACGATAGGGCCCAACTACTATCTCATCACCATCTGAAAGTCTCCTTGTAACGCGCTTACTTGGACTGTGCTCAGACATGAGGATATCAGCGCCGGTACGCTCACGAAGTTCAAGAGATCCTGAAATATGGTCAGCATGGGTATGCGTATCGAGGATCCCCGTCAATCTAAGGTCATGTTCCTCGAGAAAGGACATGTAGGTATCCACATACGTATCGCTCATAGGGTCAATAAGAAGCGCCTCTTTGGAGTCTTGATCGTAGAGGATATAGGTACATGTACCATTGTCTGATATGAATTGTTTGGTTGAAATCATACTAGGTGTGTTATGAACTGGATAGTGTATGGAGTACCTGAGAGAGGTCCTCATGTATATCTGCAACTGTTCTCCCTTCCTCCATACATTGGCGCATATGATCTTCCACATATGCCGCAGAAAGTGACTGCATAGCTCGCTTAATAGTTTTGAATCGAATCATCACGTCCTTGCAGTTCTCTTGCTCGAGGATCGCAGACTCTAGAGCGCTAAGTTGCCCTTGGAGACGATGAATTCTATTGATAAGTGGGTGTTGCATAGGAGTGTGGTTATCGATTCCAAGGCATGCGGGCAATAATCATTGCCATACCGCAGTTACCTGTGAGCCCAGCGAAGGCAAGTCCTCCAGAAATACCAAGGAAGGCAAGGAGGAACCATGGGGAAACGAAGTACGTAAGAGCTGTAAATATAAGGAGAAGCACAGAAATTGTGAGATGCACCTGCTGAATGAGAGGCATCACTTTCCCGACCTTGGTTGGTTCAGAAAGGCTCTTCCACTCCTCGATACCTCCTTCGATATTAATCACATTGGTGAGGCCAAGTTTTTCTAGGTCACATTGTGCTTGCTCTCCTCGTTTACCGGTACGGCAATGCACATAAACCGTTTTGTACTGCTTGAGCATGTCCACATGAGAAGCAAGTTCATGAAGTGGAACATTTTTCACACCATCGATGTGCTCGGCTTTATGCTCAAGTCGAGTTCGTACATCTAGAACGATGCTGTTCAAGCTATCCTGCTCTTTGCTAAGAACGTTTTTAAGCTCTTGTATAGAAATAGTTTGCATACACAAATAGATAAACAAATATACCCTATAGGGTATATACCAGAGTAGGATAGTGAGCTCAAGAGGAGGAAAAAAGCTCGTGTAACAAATGCAACAATAGGAGTATCTGTTTCCATAGATTTCCAACACCTTTTCCTTGTATCCACACACAAAGCTACGTACCCTAAATGCAATCACCCCATTTGTCATTTGAAATCTGAAATTTGAAATCTGAACTTTTGATTTCCAAGGCGGAGCCTTTGGAAATCCTCAACCGTTATTTCGGCTACGACTCCTTCCGCGCTCAGCAAGAGGAGATTATTCACCATATTGTAGGGGGTAACGACACGGTAGTGCTCATGCCTACGGGGGGAGGAAAATCACTGTGTTTTCAGATTCCAGCGCTGTTACTCCCAGGAGTAACCCTCGTCATCTCACCCCTGATTTCTCTCATGAAGGATCAGGTGGATACCCTGCGGGGTAATGGAATTGATGCAGCCTATCTCAATTCATCCCTCGAGATAGAAGAGCAGCGGGAGGTACTCGACAATCTACGCAATGGCCATCTCAAGCTGCTTTATGTGTCGCCAGAGCGATTGGCCAATCCAGGCTTCCAGGAAGAGTTACGCAAGATTGAGCTCTCTCTTGTTGCGGTAGATGAGGCGCATTGTATTTCGCAGTGGGGGCACGATTTCCGCCCTGACTACACCAATCTTTCCTTCCTTAGGGAGCAGTACCCAAAGATTCCCATAATTGCCCTCACGGCGACAGCTACAGAGACAGTGAAAGAAGATATTATTCGCCAGCTAAAGCTAAAGAAACCACGTGTCTTCCTTTCAAGTTTTTTCCGTGACAACCTCCAGCTTCAGGTGATGGAAAAGTATGGCACCTTTGAGCAAATTTGTGAGCTGCTGAATAGTCACGTGGGGCAGCCCACGATCATCTATGCCTTTTCTAGGAAGGACACGGAGGAGCTGGCAGAAAAACTTAGTAAGAATGGACATAGGGCATTACCCTACCATGCTGGCCTTTCCCAAGAAGTACGTGAAAAACACCAAGACCGTTTCATCCGCGACAAGGTCAATATCATCGTGGCAACCGTCGCCTTTGGTATGGGAATTGACAAGCCAGATGTGCGGCTTGTGATTCATCATAGTCTGCCCAAGAATCTAGAAGGGTATTACCAAGAGGTAGGGCGAGCGGGAAGGGACGGTTTGCCGAGCACCTGCGTGCTCTTTTATTCCTATGGAGATACGAACAAGCATCGCTTCTTTATGGGAAGCATGAACCCCAAGGAGAAGGAGGCCTCTGAGCAAAAACTGCAAGCCATGGTGAACTACGCGGAGTATATGGGGTGCCGCTGGCGGGAGTTAGTGGGGTACTTCGGTGAGGAACGTCCCGAGGAACAATGTGGCCTCTGTGATGGGTGTCTCGAACTCACAGAGATGGAGGATGGTACTGAGATCGCGCAAAAAATTCTCTCCGCAGTGATCAAGACGGGTAATCGTTTTGGAAGAAGCCACGTCATTCAGGTGCTCATGGGGTCCAAGGCCCAAAAGATTCTAGATCTTGGACACGACGAACTATCGGTACACGGTATAGTAAAAGACTATAACAAAAGTAGCCTTATGACGATCATCGGCTACTTGGAGCAAAAGGGGTTACTAGAGAGAAGGGGCGATACATACCCCACCCTGGCGGTATCTCCCAAAGGGCGCACCTTTCTAAGAACTCGGTCTGAGCTACAGATTCCCGTAACAAGAAAAAAGAAAGCACCTACCAAGCGCAAAGAAGCGTATACTGGAAACTACGACAAAGACCTCTTCGAACTCCTCAGGGCGAAGCGAAGGGAGTTGGCGGAGGATGCAAAAGTACCACCTTTCATGATCTTCGGAGACAAAACCCTTTACGAAATGGCCGCCACCAAACCCACGACCCCAGAAAGCTTTCTGTATCTCCACGGCGTAGGAGAGAAAAAACTTGAGAGGTACGGGGAAGAATTCATGGAAATCATCCAGGACGCCCTCCGGGCAAATTAATAATTAGTAACTATTAATTAGTTATTACTAATTAAATCCTTGGCGCTAGCCAAGGATTTTCTTAAGCCATTGTCCGGTATAGCTTTCCTTCACCTGCGCCACCTCCTCTGGTGTACCCTCCGCAATAATCTGCCCACCATGCACTCCTCCGTCTGGTCCGAGGTCGATGATCCAGTCTGCAGACTTAATCATATCCATATTATGCTCGATTATCAGCACGCTATTTCCCTTGTCCACCAGTCTATTAAGGACATTGAGAAGTTTCTGAATATCC
>JAUIFW010000043.1 GCA_030430105.1 bacterium
CTTCCTCTACCTTTGCCTCATACCCCTCTGGAAGCAACTCTATATGCACTTCAAACTGTATTTCGTCTCGGATCGCATTGTCCCCTAGATTATCGAAATGTCCCTCAGAGCCGTAAAGTACATTCCACTCTGTTCTATCTATGGTAAAGGTACTATCCGCTACCAGGCGGCCATCGTCGTTTGCTACTACTTCAGCCTCAAGCGAGATGCGCTTCGTAATACCTTTGATCGTAAGATTTCCTACCATTGCAAAGGTTCCTTCTTCCCCTAGTTCTTCTACTTCTATGAGCTCAAGGGATGCAGTGGGATACTCCTCGGTATTGAAGAAATCCTCGCTTCGAAGATGCTTTTCCAAGGTTTCCTTCATCTGTCCTTCTAGATCCTCATCGGTGATCCCCGTGAGATCGATCTCGAACCTGGCTGTCTCAAGAGACCGCTTCTCTGTACTAAGTGTCGCCACCCCCTTGGTGATGGGCACTGTTCCCGTATGACTCTTTGCAACGGACCGGCCAAGCCACGATACCTTCGAATTTTCTACATCCACAGTGTACTCTTGAGCCTGTGCCCCGAGTACGCTCCCCTTGTCATCTTTGGTAAATACATACATCGGTGCCACGTATGACCTCGATGCTACTGCTGGAATACTATCATCCTCACGCTGCTGGAAGCTCAAGGTGATTACATCCCCTGGTGTGATGAGATACTCATCAAAGGAAACCACCTCTCGCTCCCCAACCCACATACGGAATTTACCTGGCTCCCCATTACAGATATCACCATTACAGGTTTCTCCGAAACAGGTTCCATCAAAGGCTATCCCTAGATCCTCAAAGAAGTCCCCGAAGGTTTGGGATGTTCGAGGTGGAACAATATCTCCGGTTACTGTTTCCTTTGCATAGGCGTATTCGTTCTCACAGATTTCAATCGCCACATCGGCAAAGAACGGGTCAGGACAATTGTTTTGTCCACACGAGAGTACGCTTGATGTCCCGAGATCCTCGGAAAGGAAGAGATAGTACCAGACTCCACCAGCGACAATAGCTAGGACGAGGAGTATAAAGAATACCTTGGTAACAATGGAAGTTTTTGGAGAAAGTGGATTGGCGGCCATGCATGGTCGTAAAGTATAAAGATGCGACGTTTCCCTGTCGCTGATGTATTCCTTTGTTGTTATTGTGCAAGTACTGTACACACTTTTTTCGCTATACCAATGCTATCTATACCGACATGATGATAGAGGTCTTCGGCAGTGCCAGAAAGCTGGTAGGCATCTACCCCCAGGGCGTGAAACTTAGAAACACTGATACCCTGATCCAGGAGGTACCTCGGCAAGGTGCTGCCCAGACCGTTTCTCGTATTGTGGTCTTCTACAGTGAGGATGAGCTCTTTGAAGGCTAGATGTTCTGCGAGTTCCCTATCGAACTCTTTGATGGAACTCACTGCTATCACAGCAGTGGAGATCCCATCTTGCTCGAGGAGTTCTTTGGCACCCAGTGCTTCTACGACACATGCTCCTGTCGCTACGAGAGCCACCATGGATCCTGGACGGATCAAATCTGTTCGCCCATAGTAGTAGGAATAGTGCTCATCGTAGAACACTCCCCCCTCTTCCTTTTCAATGACTGGGAACTTGTGGCGCCCCATACGTATATACGTATTGCCATAGTGCCCCGCGGCGAATCTGATCATATGATCCGTTTGGTTTGCATCTGAGGGTTCCATCACAAGTGTATCCAGGAGTCCTAGCATCGACCCCATATCGTCTATGGCTTGATGTGTCGGACCATCCTCTCCTACGGAGAGTCCACAGTGGGTAGCCACCATGTTGACATTTGTCCCATTGATATCATTTACCCGTGCTTGATCCTTTGCCCTTGAGGTCATGAAGGCCCCGAAGGTTGATACAAAAGGAGTAAAGCCATACAGGGAAAGTCCTCCAGCGCTCGATACTAACTGTTGTTCCGCTATCCCTACCTCAATATGTTGCTCAGGGAGCTCATTTGCCACACCCTGCGTCTTTACTGACCCACGTAAGTCTGCAGTCATGGCTATCACGTGCTTGTTGCGCTTCGCCAAATCCAAGAGCGCATACCCGTATGCCGACCTACAATCCGTGATGGTACCTGCTTCCAAGATATGTGGTTTCCCGATCTTGAGCTTTGTTTTTGCGAGAAGTGCAGGCTGCTTTTGCTTCTTTGGCTTCCACTTAATCTGTTTTTTCCAACTGGTGATAACTGCTTCTTCCTTTTTTGATAGTGCTAGTTCCGCAAGCGCCGTATCTGCATCCTCAGGCTTGGGTGCTTTTCCGTGCCATGTGGCTTTTAGAGCTTTTCCATCCTTTTCCATAAAGCTTACCCCCTTGCCCATCACTGTGTGGCAAAGGATAAGCATCGGCATGGTTTCTTCCTGCTTTTGGAAATACTCCAGTTGGTTACGAAGATCTGCGACATCATGTCCGTCAGCCTCCACGACCTTCCATCCCGCTGCACGGAAACTCAGCTTGATGTTTACAGGCATGATATCCTTCAAACTTCCTGACAACTGGACTTGATTGTAATCAACTAGTACACAAAAATTGTTCAACTTTTCTGTAGCAGCCATATGCATTGCCTCATGCACGATTCCCTCTTGGAACTCCCCATCACCCATGAGGCAATACACATTGCCTTCCTTCTTTTTCTTTGCCGCCAAGGCAAAGCCAGTAGCAGCACTGAGCCCGATCCCTAGCGGTCCTGTCCCGTACCATACACCAGGCACATGCCTGGTTACATGTCCCTCATACTTGGATCCAAGCTGCCTAAAGGTCTCTACAAACTCCTTCTCTTTTGCGTAGCCAGCCGTCGCTAGCGCCGCATATACACCTGGTGAAATATGTCCGTTTGAAATGATGAAAGGCTCTCCTGTTTTAGAGAGTACAGTGCCGTATAGCGTGGCTAAGATATCTGCACTCGATAAGGAGCCACCTGGGTGCCCGCTTTGTGACTGTTTCAAGGCTTTGATGGAGAGTAGCCGAATACGCTTGGCTATGGCCTCCAGGGTCGAGTTTGCTGGTTTACTTGCCATGACCTACTTGGGTTAGAATAGCTTTTGTAATCTCCTTTGATCGTTCCACTCCTGGTTGGTCGAAGGCATTGATTTTGAAATACTCTCCGAGGAATGCAGTGGCTCCCTCAAAGAGGAAGAAGAGTCCCCCAAGTGTTCGCTCTGAAAGTCCTGGTATATCGATACTTATGCTTGGAAGTCCCGTTTCTGAAAGGGACTCCATGGTACCAAACTTTTCTGTCTTGAGGAGTTCCTCAAAGGACACATCCTTCAGGTAGGACACCTCCTTGCGTTTTTCATGCAGCATTGGAATTGGGAGCTCTGGCCCCATATCATCCACCTCCATAAAGAGGAAGAGCTTATCCTTTGGCCCCTCCTTAAAGAGCTGCAGTTGACTATGCTGGTCTGTTGCTCCCATAGCTGTTACAGGTGTTGGCCCCACATGGACCTTACGCCCACGTCTCGTACGTGCCTTTCCGATACTTTCTGCGAGCAGCTGTGCATACCAATCCCCAAGAGTGCGAAGCTTGCTTGCATAAGGAAAGAGCACGTGCTGCGTTTTCCCCCGCTTGTAGGCGAGGTACTGCAGTGTTGCTAGCTGAAATGGGAGATTTTGATACACATCCTTACTCAGGTATCGGTCTCGCATTTCTCTTGCACCGTCTAGTAGTGAAGCAATATCAAACCCAAGCAATGCAGCAGGTAAAAGGCCTACAGGGCTTAGTACGGAAAACCTCCCACCAATATTTTCAGGCACCGCAAACGCAGGAATCTTTTCTTTGGTGGCTATAGCTCGAAGCATCCCCTTCTTTGGATCCGTGATAAAGACCATATGTTTATTGACGGGAAGCTTTGCTTCTTCCAGAGATTTACGAAAGAACATGTATTGAGAAAGTGTTTCCGCTGTGCCTCCTGACTTCGTGACCACCAGAAATAGGGTTGCTTTCAAATCAACCACATCCAGCACATCCCGGATTAGAAATGGATCCACATTGTCGAGCACATGAAAACTTGGTCGCTTGGTACGCCTGCGCTCATTGGCAAAGCTGTGCCCGAGGGTATCGGCGATGGTCCTTGGTCCGAGTGCACTTCCTCCAATTCCAAGTAGTACTATATGCTTATACTTTCCCTCTACTTTTTTTGCGAAACGAGAAAGCTCCTTGATCATAGATGTATCATCTACAATATCAGCAAACCCTTGCTCCCATGTATCAATGCGCTTTAGAAACTTATGGATTTTGGATTCATACCGCATCACCACTTGCTCACTTAGTTTGTGGGACCGAACAGAATTGTTGAGAAAGGAATAGTCGAAGGAAAACATACATATATGAAAATCTGTAGGGATATTTTATCCCCTTTCAGCTATGCTTCAACGAAGTGAACGTGACAAAAAAGCCATGCGCTTGTACGCATGGCTCGACGCTCTTATTTGTTTGCTGCTTCCCAATCGGAAAGGAACTTCTCAAGCCCTTTCACCGTCAGTGGGTGCTGCATCATTTTCTCCAGGACCTTTGCTGGCATCGTGATCACATGTGCCCCTAGCTTGGCAGCTTCCACAACATGTCTGGGATGACGAACGCTTGCCACCAACACCTTGGTCTCGAACTCATAGTGCTCAAACATCTGCATGATTTCCTCGATCAACCCCATCCCATCTTCTGAGATATCATCGAGTCTACCGATAAAGGGACTGATGTATGTGGCTCCAGCCTTGGCCGCGAGCAGCGCCTGAGATGCGGAGAAAATGAGGGTCGTGTTTACTTTGATGCCTTCACTAGTGAGCGTCTTGATTGCGCGGAGGCCATTTTCAGTCATGGGAATTTTGACTACCACATTTTTGTGCCAGCTTGCATTTCTTCTCCCCTCTTCGAGCATACCCTCATAGTCCGTGGCGATTACCTCAGCTGAAATCGGTCCATCCACCACCTCTGCGATCTCCTTGATGCGTGCCTCCATATCTACCCCCTCCTTTGCGAGGAGTGAAGGATTGGTCGTGACGCCGTCTACCATACCAAGAGATGCGAAGTGCTTGATGTCTTCTAGGTTTGCTGTGTCTAAGAAGAATTGCATGGGATTGGGTGATTTAAGTCTTCTTTTTAGTATACCATGGGGTGGGAGCCTTTGGCTCCCAAATTAGTAGTTTTGCAATTAGTAGTTACTAATTATTAGTTTATTTTTCTGTTTGAAGTTCGGTGCATAGGGCAGAATTTAGGCATAGAAAAAGCCCTGCCAGCTGGTTGCTGGCAGGGGTGTTTGGGGCAATTAGGGAGACTAGTGGGAATTCAAGGCTTCCTGAAGTTGTTTCAGTTGGTCTTGTGTAGCTGCCTTATGCATTTTTTTCAATTTATGCATTGCGGGCGTTTTGCTCGGCACCTTTGGGGCCTTGGGAGAAAAGGACTGGAGCCCTTTGAACTTCTCCTCAGAGGCGACCACCCGGGCCTTACGTTTGGCTTTGGCACCATTTTTGGATACTTTCACCGCAGGCTTAACGACTGTTACATCGCTTTCGCCCTTGGTTGCTTTCACCGCTGGCTTGACGACTTTCACGTCATTGCCATTTGCTGTTTCCACCAGATCATCTCGACCGACGCGCTTCGCAAACTCATGAAATTTCTTCTCGGAGTAGATACGTACTGCGATATGGTTGCCACGGTCCATAAACTGCGGATCCAGACAAACAAACAATGTCCGTTTGCCTCTATCTCCTCGCACCTGTATTTCCAAGGCATCGCTTGGCCGCAGTGAATACAAGCCTTTGCACCCTGGGAGCATCTGGCGAAATGCCGGTTTGGCTTTCAGCACATTGCTCCCTTCGAAGATGATAGTGACCATTTTATCTTCGGGATCAACTGCCTTTCCGTGAAGTATTTTCACCTCACGTACCTGCAGTTTCCCCCCCTGCTGCAACACTGCAGCGCCCGTAACCCGGATGTCGCCTTTCAGACGTGCATCTTTGATCATAAAATTTTGCTCATCATCCTGAATTGCATCCAGGATAGTGGCTTGAGGAAGGCTATACTTCCCTTTTTCATCAAACTTTACGGAAACCAGATTAGAGTTAGTCATTTTTCATGACTCCTTTTCAATAATATATTTTCCCACTACATCGTAGAAGGAGGCCTGCACACGGCTGGGAGCTGGCTGAGGTTTGATGCTTGGCTCCGCGAGGAACCATGCACAGATCACCTCCTACGATGTTCCCTAATTGCTAAAGATCGATCGCCCACGTCAAACGTGACGATGGACTATCATACTCTCTTATTTATACTTGTCAATATAATTTTATTATGTCAATTTTTCATACAAGTGCCTGACTGCTTATTATTCCCGAGAAACTCTGCCCGATCACCGGTGATCGCATTTTCAAATGTTCACTCGCACATAGAACAAGTTACGCATTATTATTCAGGCGAACTTACCCCAATGCATGGATTTAACTCTACACAAACAGTTTTGCCAGCTAGGTAAAAAGCGACACGCACTGCGAAATCAGCTTCTTGCTATGCTACCAGAGATTCAGTCTTCTGGTGTATGGCGCCAATTTGCTGGCTCTATCGTAGAATATGCTGGCAAATATGGGGACATCTCGCCTTCAAGTGTACGTAAGTGCCTTCGTCTCCACCGGAGACTACAGAACAAACCATACCTTCGTGCTGCTATCAAACAGGTGGGTATTCACAAAGTTGCTCTCGTAGCTGAGATTGCTACAGAGGAAACAGATAAAGTATATGCATCTCATGCCAGTACTATGAGTAAACAGGCACTTATCGATTTGGCAAAGGAGGTGCGGCGGCAAGATTCACCCGTGACCCCCTGCAACACTCCTAAGCGACTTTATACAATCACTATAGATGAAGCATCCATGCACCTTCTTCAGAAGCTCAAAAGAAAACTTGGCAAACATATGTCTGACAAAGCGTTACTCTACATGCTTCTTAAGGAGCGTTCTGAGATGGAGTTTCCTACAAAGAAGCCCGCACTGAAGCCAACACCTGCCTCATCACAAACTGCTGGTAGGTATATTCCACTTTCTCAAAGGCGTGCAGTACTAGAATCCCATCAAGAACGGTGTGCATATCCAGGGTGTGCTAAACTACCGGAGGTTTTTCATCACCGCGATCGATACTCGCGGAGCAAATCTCATGAGAGTATTGTTCCGCTTTGTCATGCTCACCACGACTTCGCGCATCATGGTCTTATTCGAAACGAACAGGGACAACCCGAAATGTGGCAATTTACACCATCTACCTCCAATCTTTCTAAGGCTGACAGAGCTATGCTCAGGTATCGCTCTCTTGCTATTCCCTCTTAGCCAGTTTTCACCTACACTAGTCACATGTTTGGATCCTACAAAGATACCGTGTTTTCCCTTGTGGACCTGGAGACGACGGGCGGAAGTCCCTCCTCGAACCAGGTTATTGAAGTTGCCCTCATTCAGATGAAGAATGGGGAGATTATTCACACCTATGAGCAGCTCCTTCGAGCAGACCGTCCGCTTCCCCCTTTCATCTCAGGACTTACCGGCATAACCGACGATATGCTGGTGGATCAGCCTGAGTTTGAGGATATTGCGGGACACCTAATGAACCTCTTGGAAGGCACCGTTTTTGTGGCCCATAATGCCCGCTTCGACTACTCCTTCCTCAAGGCAGAATTCTCACGCCTCGACATGTCGCTCAATCTTCCAACACTTTGTACTGTGCGACTTTCTCGCAAACTGTTCCCTCAGTATCGGAAACATAGCCTGGATAGTCTTATCGAGCGTTTTGACTTCCAGATGGATGATCGACATAGGGCCTTTGCGGATACCTTTGCTCTCAAACAATTCTTTGATGTGCTTCCTGGATATCACTCCGGAGAACACATAGAGCGAACGATGAAGGGCCTTCTCAAGCAATATGTACTTCCCTCCCATGTGCCAGAAGAGACCCTGCAGGCTCTGCACAAAGGCCCTGGCGTCTACGTCTTTTATGGCGAGGATAATGCTCCCCTGTATGTAGGAAAGAGCATTCATGTCAAAGACCGCGTCTTTCAACACTTTGCGAAAGCGCACGACTCTACCAAGGAGCTCACCATGCTCCAGCAAATGCGCACGGTGGAGACGCATCCTACGGTCAGTGAACTTGGTGCATTGCTTCTGGAAGCTCGCATGGTGAAGCAGCTTCTTCCTCTTCACAATCGAAGACTTCGCCGCGTCACCAACCCCCTCGTACTGGTTAGAAGGAAGGATACCCTCGGATACTTAGTACCCGAAGAACGCGCACTTGGCTCTCTCAGCAGAAACGAACTTGCGTCTATTCTTGGGATATTTCCAACGCGTAAAAACCTGCAAGAGTCTCTGCAAGGACTCAAAGCTGAACACAAATTGTGTCCAATACTTCTTGGCCTAGAGAAAGGTTCTGGAGAGTGTTTCTCTCATCAGCTTGGGCGCTGCGAGGGTGCTTGTATTTCCCTCGAGGACCCCATGCGCTACAACCTACGTTTTGAACAAGCCTTTGCCGCCACTCGTGT
>JAUIFW010000044.1 GCA_030430105.1 bacterium
GTCTTTGCCAATCGATGATAAGGATGTATCAAAGTTTTCGAAGGGTCGAGCAAAGCTAGAAGCGCATGTCTTGCCAGAGAGCTATCAAAGAGTGCTCATGGACAGTCCTTTATCCTTCAATGAGCTTGAGATCGGGCAGCATTTCCGTATGGACCAAGAGGAGGTAGCGGTCGACAACTACCTAGATGGCTTAGAAGAAGATATGGGCGGAGTATTGAAGGATCCAGTATGGCAGACCTTCCAAAGAGAAGTGGAGGACTTTAGTACCCAGCTACTCGAGGAAATTCGAAACTATGGACTCTACACAAAAGAGGTATTTGAGAAACTAGAAGGGTATATACGAGACTCTCTAAAAAACTCGCTCCATCCAGTCCATGCTGACCTACGGAGCAAGATCTCAAACCTAGAAAGTTATATCTATTCTTCCAATAGAAGAGGGAAATTAAATGGTGAACAACGAACTACTGCAGAAGAATTTTGGAAAGCGTACTTCGAATTTGCCATGAAGATGTTCGACTATCCGGTTGAGCTCAAGACACTGGCAAATACGAGCGTTCATAGTAAAGTAAGCGCGATGATCAACGAGGAGAAACAAGAATTCTATACCTATAGGATCCGATCCAAGCATGGTGATACAATCCATTGGCAACTAAAGCGAACACTAGGAGAAAAGGAACAGTACCATGTAGAGAATGTAGGTCCATATATCCCAGGTGAGGCTTCTAACTTTGAGATGTATACGGAAAACAAGCCTTTTGGACTCTTCAACGAAGAGTTACCAAAGGATCTTGAGAGATTGTTTAGAAAGTACAATCTCTGGGATCATGTACCATTTTTTGCAGCAGTAAGAGAGAAGCTCGCGAAAAACTAAGATCTTGCAAGAACCTCGTAGCATGCTTTACTAAAGCTAGCCCTATCAGCCAATGATGAACCTCACGCAACATATCAAGTTCGTGTTTACGCTCGTATTTCGAGCGCTCACTATCGTCGCTGCAGTAGCCACTGCGGTGAGTTATGAGTGGCAACTTATGGCGATAGCGCTTCTGACCTTTTTCCTCACGTTTCTGCCCAGTATCTACCAGCGGAGCTACAAAATCACGCTGCCAAATGAATATGAGATTCTGGTGTTGTTTTTCCTCTTCGGCACGCTCTATCTCGGTGAAATCCATGCCTTTTATGAACTATATTGGTGGTGGGATATTTTGCTGCATACACTTTCTGGCGCACTCATGTTTATTTTCGCCATGTCGCTCCTCCTCATCATGGATCGAGAACATAGGATTATTTTCAAGTCTCCCTTCTTTGTGGTGCTCTTTGGTGTGTCCTTTGCACTTGCGATGGGCTCGCTTTGGGAGCTCTTTGAGTGGTTCATGGATAGTAGCTTTGGAACCAATATGCTGAAAGTAGGGCTAGGAGAAGGGATGCAGTCGGGCTTGGAGGATACGCTCACGGACCTTCTCAATAATACGCAGGGTGCACTTATCGCGGGGTTTCTTGGATACTTTGAACTGAAGTATCACTGGAAGGAAAAAGTCTTTGAACATATATTCAACAGATCTCACCCAGGTTCTCAGGAGTTTGGCTTCCAAAAGAAAGAGAAGTAGGTTGCTCTTGCCCATATCCAGGGTTTCCGTATCATCCTGAGGACTATATCCCAACCTACAATTGGGTGTAACCAATCTAAATATGAAGAAGACAACCGAAAGGAGGTCCGAGCTTTTGATGCCAGCAGGATCCCTCCTCAAGATGAAGACGGCTATTTTATACGGAGCCGACGCGGTGTATGCAGGTACGCCGGACCTGTCCCTTAGGACCAAGTCCGCTTTTTCCATGGAAGAGCTCATGGAGGGAATTCGTTTTGCTCATGCGCATGGAGTACGTGTGTATCTCACGCTGAACTTGTTTAGCCACAATAGGGATATGCAGAAGCTCCCTCAGTTTATCGAGACGATACGCAAGGTGGAGCCAGATGGAGTTATCATCGCAGATCCTGGTGTCTTCCAATATGTAAAGGAACACGCTCCAGAGCTTGAACTCCATGTATCTACGCAGGCAAATGTGGCGAGCTGGCTTACGGTACAGTTTTGGGAAAAGCAAGGGGCTGAGCTTGTGGTACTAGCGAGAGAGGTGAGTTTCCCAGAGATGAAAGAAATCAGGAAGATGTGTCCGGATGTAAAGCTGGAGATGTTTGTACACGGCGCTATGTGTATGACCTATTCAGGGCGCTGCCTTCTTTCCAACTTCATGGCAGAGCGAGGAGCAAACCAAGGAAACTGTGCACAGAGCTGTCGATGGAAGTACAAGCTCCATGTGAAGCTTAAGGATGGCACCGTAGAGGAGTTTGAGATCAACGAAGACAATAAGGATATGTTTGAATTCCTTATGGAAGAGGAGTTCCGCCCTGGGCAGTTCATCCCCATTTATGAGGATCTTCGAGGAGCATATATGCTCAATTCCAAGGATCTCTGTCTCCTTCCGAAATTACCGGAGATCATCGATGCGGGTATCGATTCGCTGAAGGTGGAGGGGAGAAACAAGACCAATTACTACGCAGCCATGGTGGCTTGGGTATATCGCAGAGCCATCGACGCGTACTACAAGGATCCAGAAAACTGGGATGCGGAGGAGTACATGAAGGATCTCTATACGGTGCAAAATCGAGGATACACCTTGGCCTTCCATGAGGGGCGGCTCACAAACTTAGCGCACAACTATGATAATGCGAAGTCCATCGCGGACTATGAGTACGCGGGGTACATCCGGGAGTGGGATGGAGATGATATGATTTTTGAGATCAAAAATACCATCGAAGCAGGAGAGCTCCTTGAGTTTATCTCTCCAAAGCATCCAGAGCCTATTCGTGTTCGAGTTATTGAGTTTGAAGATAGTGTAACGGGTGAGAAAACAGAGAAGGTATCAGCGGGACAGAACAAAGCAATCCGTCTTAATAAGTCACATTTTGAGCTTATAGATCAGGCGCACATCAAGGAAGTGCTTCCGGTCTGCACAGTTGCTAGAAAGAAAAAGCGGCTTACACCTGTGGAGCACGCAAGACTTGTGGCGGATGTAGAGGCACAGAAGGCAGAGATAGAGTCACTACCAGTCAATCCAGAGAGAAAGCAAAAGCTTATGGAGGAAGCGCTAGAGCGAGAAGAGGTGATCAAGCAAAAGAAGCCTCGTCCAAAGGGGCCAAAGATGGGAGTGGAAGGGTGTTGTGGAAAAGGGTGTAATGGCTGCCTCGTCTTCTGGAACGATCCAAAGTACGAGGAGAAGCGCAAGGAAATGGCAGGAAAGAAAATAGGAGAAATGCTGTAGCCTTAGGCTACAGCATTTCAAAATAGCAAATATCAAATGTCAGATTTCAAATGGCAAAGTCTCTCTTTTGCACAATCAGCAAACGAAAGACAATATTTGAAATCTGTCACCTGCCATTTGTTATCTTGGCGACCTACGGTCGCCTTCCAGGAGCAATTACCTCCGCTCGAAACTCCCTATCCTCAAGCTTTTCACCGAGTACGCGAAGAAGTTCGCCACGCTGTGCCTGCACACCTGGGAGAATTTGTGATTGGCTCGCATCCACATTCCATTGTCCTTGTTGTCTGTCCATAAGAACAAAACTATTGGCAGCTGGATCTACACGCTGGACTCTTCCCATGAGGCGCCCCTCCTCTGCGTGCTCCCAAAGTTCCTCCTGACGGTCATGTACGGACTGCATAAATGGTACATGATGCACCACATTATCATCGGCGTACTCGGCAGCACCCGTCGCAAAACTCACTACGCCGAGAAGGACGGAGAGTCCTACATTGAGTGCGAGTAGTTTCTTCATGCTATGAAGGTAGCCCTCTTCCGTATGCTTCAGTGCCTCTAGGGCAACAAAGATAAAGAGTGCCCAGAGAGCAAGCCAGAGCACTGGTAGTACAAGCATAGAAGGGTGCACTTGCATATAGCCACCTGCTACTAGGTCTGCATCCATCTCAAAGATAGAGTAGAGAAGGATGCCCACGGCTTTGGCCCCAAGTAAGGCAAAGAGCACAAACCCTATCCAAAAGAGCACGTTTTTACAGAGGAACCAGAGCTGATGCCGCTGCTTCACATGGTTTTCCTTGATCTTGCTGAGAATATCCTTCTTGGTCATACCTGAGTTGTAAGGGCTTTTTTAAGATGTGCTTTTGCACGGTTGAGTAAGGTTGCTATCGTGCCGGGTGGTTTGCGTAGAACAGCGGCTATTTCTTCGTAGCTTTGGTCTTCCATATAGCGGAGAAGGAGTACTTCTCGATACTTTGAGGGAAGGCCTTTGATAGCATTGCGAACCTGTTCACTGAGCCGCTCATCTTCTGTGTCCGCTTCAATATCAATATCTCCGGCGACTTGTCCTACCACATCATCCTCAAGGGGGAGGCCAGCACCACCTCGCGCCTTCCACTTTCGAAAGAAGCTTCTCGTTTCGTTGTGGGCAATACGGTACAGCCAGGGTCGGAACGGTTTGTCGCTTCGAAGTGCCTGGAGATTGCGCCAACATTTGACGAAGACCTCTTGGGTCAAATCCTCCGCATCCTTTTCTGTAAAACTTGATATGGAGCGTATATATCTGCGTATCGGAGCTTCATAGCGCTCTACAAGCAGGCCAAATGCGTCCATATCCCCTTGCTGGGCCAGTATCACGAGATCCTTGTCCGTTTGTTGCATGTGGAAATTAGGGGGTGCAGTAGTCAGTACGCAGTATGAACCTCTTTTCTTTCATGTGTGAGAAGGAAGTAGATGACGAATTGTATAAAATATGTTATTATAATGAGATATATCTTCTTCCAATTATGAAAGACAAGGCATTTATCCTCCTCATAGCACTTAACCTATTGCTGCTGGGAGTTATTGCAAACGACAAGATTTTACCTGTGTTTGCAGCACCACCTGCGACGGAATATGATCTAGGTGAAACCCTAGAGCCAAATTGTAGTCCTGGAGACGCTAATTGTTCCGTTGTAGCACCTGCGCGAAGCGGGGTAAACAATGACATCACGGATCTTACTGCTATTAATTCCGACATTACCCTGCCTTCAAGTACGACGACACGGCTTGGAATCGGTGGCGACCCGACCGAGGCTATCCAGGTGGATGATGGAAATATCTTACTGACCTCAGACGCAGAACGAGGAATGACCTTCAGGTGGGAAAATCCGGCAGAAGACAACCCCGTATTTCAACTTGGAAGAATGGTGATTGGAGGTGTGCCAGGAGCAGCAGTATCTCGATTCATCCACAGAGATGATGTAACGCCAGAACACTCAGTATTTGAAGTGGAAGATACTGGAACCGTCGCCTCAGTACGGGCAGTAGGGTCTCCGGGGAGTCATTTCGAAGGATTCTTTGCTGGTGAGAGTGAGCCGCTCTTCCGGCTCAATTCCTTTCCCTCTATGCAGCTAGAACTAGGTGCCGGTGGGGCATCAGCTACTGACGTGATTCTGCGTCGTGAAGCAAGTGATGCGGATACGACCACTCCTGCATGGAACATTCAGACCAATGGGGCAGAGCGTGTACGTATCAACGACAACGGAATCTACACAACATCAGGACAGGGAATTGGTGCAGATACCAATGTCCTGGATCTCTCCCTCAACATCGGAGGAGGAATGAGTTTCGTGGATGCAAATACAGCGGAAATCAATATCACAGCGGATGATACAAATATCGTGCCAGGAGATCGGTCGTTGCTCAGGCTTCTTTCGGACAATGCAACGCCGGCAAATAGAACCTTTACTATCGATTCGCCTGCAACCTTTGGACAGATGCTTATCCTCCATTGGAATGATACGGATGCAGGAGAACTTATAGACGGTGGAGATATGTACCTCAGTGGCGATTGGACCCCAGGGCAGGACGATACGATTACTCTACTTTCTACCTACACGGGTGGAACACACAAGTGGGTAGAACTTTCACGAAGCGACAACTAATGAGAAAACTACTACTAGCATTAGGTCTCCTTACAGCACTACCCCTAGTCTCAGCTGGGAATATTGACGCTACCTATAAGTGGGCCTGGAGTGAGGATATAGGGTGGATAAATTTTGGAGCCACCAACGGCGACGTGACGGTATACGATGATCGTATCGAGGGCTATGCCTGGTCGCAGCTACTTGGGTGGATCAATCTCGCTCCAGCCAATGCAGGAGTAACCAATAGCAATGGAACGCTTGATGGGCATGCTTGGGGGGAGCATCTTGGCTACATTGATTTTGATGGAGTCACGATTGATGACTCTGGATATTTCCAGGGGAATGCAAATGGCACTATAACTGGAGATATATCCTTTAACTGTGCCAACACGGCGTCCTGTGGAAGCTCTGACTTCAAAGTGCGAACCACATGGCGGCCAAGTATTTCGTCATCAGCTCCATCAGGGAGTGGCGGTGGCGGAGGTGGTGGGTTTTCTAAGCCGCAGACTGTTGCACCTACCAACGTGCCAAAGCAAGATCTGAAACCTGCAGCTCCGGAACTGGAGGGGAAGGAAGACACAGGGCCCTCAGACGGGGACTCTCAAGTACAAGTACAGGAAGGGGAGATTAGAAGCTATGCATTTACCTACTGTACTGAAGAAGATATAGAAGTAGAAGCGCTCTACGTAGCTCCAGCAAGAAATACACTAGAGCAAGGAATTGCTGGGCTATCAGAGGCACTGCTCAGCTGCGAAGGAGATGCACTACGGTGTCCAAGTGGCGTGCTCACGCGGGCGGCCTTTGTGGAACTACTACTAAGCAGTCAGTGTGAGGATAGGAGCATCCAAGGAGAAAAAACCTTCCCCGATATTGCAGGTCATCCTTTGGAAACCTCTATTCGAGTGGCTGCAGATCAAGGGTGGGTGAAGGGGTATGCGGACGGTAGGTTCCTTCCTGATCGTCCCATCGCAAGGGTGGAAGCGATCGCTATCTTGGTGCGGTACTTCAAGCTACCTCTCGAGGGAGTGGAAGATATGCGCCTCCAGGATGTGCTGGCAAGTAGTTGGTATGCAAGTCTAGCTCCTGAAGTAGCGCGCTTTGGGTTCCTGGAAGAAACAGAGGTGGATGGACGACGCTATCTCTTTCCCGAGGCTCCTATTGCAAGAGAAGAGCTCAGGCGAGCGCTAAAGAGTATTGAGCGCTACCTGCTTGGTCCGTAAGCAGTAGCACTTGGAGATGAACTCTTGGAAGAGATACGGCAGTTCTATACACTCTCTATACAAACAAAGTAGTGGGAAGGAACCACAACCTGTGGTATACTAATAAGAAGTCTTAAACCAATTGATATGCGACCTCAGAACCTAGAAAAGTACCTAGAACTCAATGCACCTGCAGACTTGGCACCTATGGCAAAAGCACTGCTAGAAGCTGCAAATGAGGTGCAGGACATGCTACAGCACGTGTCTCTTGAGGAAACAGGGGAGAACCCAAGTGGAGAGCAGACCAAGGAGTTTGATCGCAAAGCACACCTCACATTCCTTGGTAAACTACAAGGGACAAAGGGGCTTTGGGGCGTACTTTCGGAGGAGCAAGAAGAGATTGAGCAGTTTGGAGATGAGGGAGAGTATATGATTGCCATCGATCCTATCGATGGATCCTCTGTGGTAGAGAGCGGCTTCGCTGTGGGTACCATGGTCGGTATTTATAAGCAGAAACCAGGAGATAATCTTTACACAGGAAGAAACCTCGTTGCTGCTATGTATTTTGTATACGGAAACGGCATGTTTACCGGCCTTTCCTTTGGAAACGGACTGCATATTTTCAAGAAATCAGAGAGTGGAGAGTTTGCACCAGTGCGTTCCTTTGTGAAGCTATCTGGGCATTCGCATATCGCAGCGCTCGGAGGCTTTGACACAATGGCGTATGTGGAAGGATACAAGGACCTCGCTATGAAGCTCTCTAGAGACCAGTTTAAGCTGCGGTATTCAGGAAGTCTTGCTGCAGATATGCACCTACTCTTCATGACGGGTGGAGGAATCTTCGTGCACCATAGCAAGAAGCTTCGTCTCCTCTACGAGTGCGCTCCTGTGGCGTTTCTTCTTATGCAAGCAGGTGGGCACTCCACCAACGGTATGCGGCAGACACTGAGCCTTGAGACGCTCAATCCACACGAGACGACTCTCTTCCTTGGAGGTACCAAAGAGGTGGTGGATATGGCTACGTCACTGCTCTAGTCATGTTGCTTCCTGCAAAACAGCTCCTTGACCATGCTCTGCGCAATGGATATGCGCTAGGGGCTTTTAATGCTAGTACCATGGAGGTACTTCAAGGGATTGTGGAAGCTGCTGCCGAGCAAGATGCGCCGCTTATCCTTCAAGTGACAGAGGGGGCGCTTGAGTATGCGGGACTTGAGTACATGGTCTGCTTGGCCAAAGCAGCGGCTCAGAGAAATCCGGAACTCCCCA
>JAUIFW010000045.1 GCA_030430105.1 bacterium
GACATTGAGTGCGACGCCAATTCCAAGGACGCTTCATATGAGTCTCAATAAGCTTCGGGATATCACGACCATTACTACTCCACCACCAGGGAGGTTGCCCATCATTACGGAGGTACGAAAGTATTCGGACCGATTGGTGCGAGAGGCAATTCTTAATGAATTGGAGCGGGATGGACAAGTGTATTTTCTACACAACAAGGTGAGGACCATTGAGGGAGTTGCACACAAACTTCGAAATTTGGTGCCTGAGGCACGTATTGTGGTGACTCATGGGCAGTTGGACCCTCGGGAGCTTGAGAAGCGCATCCTGGCCTTTAAAAACAAGGAATTTAACGTGTTGGTGAGTAGTACTATCATCGAAAATGGGATAGACCTTCCAAATGCTAATACGTTGATCGTGAATAATGCGGATAATTTTGGGCTTTCGCAGCTCTATCAGCTTAGAGGGCGAGTGGGGCGAGGGAGAACACAGGCGTTTACGTACTTGCTCTACTCCGGACGTAAGCTTGGGATGGACGCAAAGAAGAGGCTTCGTGCAATCGTGGAGGCATCTGAGCTTGGAAGTGGATTCCAAATCGCGATGAAGGATCTGGAGATTCGGGGGGCGGGGGATATCCTTGGGTCTCAGCAGCATGGGACGGTGAATAGTGTGGGTGTGAGCCATTTTATTCGCATGCTCAATAAGATGGTTGAGGAATTGAAGCTGCGTGGAGATTCACCGGTGTCTGTCAGTACGGAGGAGGAAAAGGACGTACAGGTAGAAGTGCCACTTACCGCGTATATTCCGGATTGGTATGTGCCGGAGTATGAGGAAAAAATTGCATTCTATCAGCGATTCTCTTCGCTTAAGTCCATTGATCAGCTTGATGAGGAATTCGATGATCTTGTGCAGAGCTATGGAGAATTGCCTGAAGAGGTGAAGAATTTGGAGAAGGTGATGCGGCTCAAGATTATGGCCAGGCATGCACATTTGACAGGAGTTCGTGTATACAATCAGCCGTTTGGGCTTAAGGAAGTGAATTTGTTCATGGCAAAGAATATGAAGCCTGAGCATATTTTCAGTCTGCTCAATCACAATGAGAAATGGTTTATTGCAGGTGACAAGCTCAAGATTTCCTTGGAGCATCTGGGAGCAGATTGGTATGAGGGATTGGTGAAGAGCCTTCATCACTTGACCCATATTCCCAAGCAATTAAAGTCAAAGAAGAAGCCCGCCACCAAGGCAAAGGACTAATCCCTTGATTCATGCAACAATACCTCCTTCTTATCTTTCCAGTTGTTTTGATTCTGGTGATTTTGGTGACGCGGTATGTGCTTTTATGGTTGGATCGAAAGGTATTGCGAGACCATGCGCTTCGTTTGTATATGGGCGCGTTGCATTACATTGAGGGAAATACGACGAAAAAAGATCTTGATATTCTTGCTACCAGGGAGGCTTTTTATTCAGCTGTGGTCACGGAACAGAAGGTGTATCGATCGCTTGTGAAGAAGCTTGCTGATTTACTTCAGACAAAAGACAAGAGTTTGCTCGAGAGTATAGAATACCTACAAGGAAAAGCTGAGTAATGAGGAAAGCACTCAGATTTGCCTGTTACTGCGTCGAGTGCACTACATGCTTCTCACCGTACAGTAGTACGGATCGGCGCATATAGCACTCTCTCCTTGTATCAGACAAATCTGAGCACTTTCTGAATGATGTATGTTGATTTCAAGTGTGTATTTACTCAAGTAGGACCTAAGACCTGAGCCCTATGACCTAAGACCTCTCATGGAACCAACCTTAATTTTGATTCTCGCCTTATCCTTCCTTCCACCAATCGTCTGGGTCTCCTTTTTCTTTGCTTTTGATCGTGGAGCTAAGGAACCGAGAGCTATTTTAGTATTGAGTTTCCTTTGGGGGATATTGTCTGTTGTGCCTGTGACCTTGCTGCATGAGCTGCTCAGTCGAACTGGGCTCTATGAGAGCTTGTATGTACTTCCATTTTTGGGCGTGTTGGGAGTGACTTTGGTGCAGGCAATGCTTTTTGCCTTGGTGGAGGAAATGGCAAAGCATGGTGCTGCGATTTCTGTTATGGCGCAGTATTGGCAGGCGCGTTCTGAGCGACTTGATGTGGTGCTTTATTCCATTTCTGTGGCGCTTGGGTTCGCGTTTTTGGAAAATCTCATTTACCTGTATGGAACGTATATGTCGACCATGGATGCAGGACTGCTTTGGCAGGTGTTTCTTTCACGTAGTTTGCTTACCATGTTGGCTCATGCCTTGTTTTCGGGTGTGTTTGGATTGTTTTACTTATGGGCTAAGGAGGCCTCTGCAAAGAAGCCTGTGACGATTACAGATATCAGGAAGCACTTTGCTTGGTCTGCGGTGTTGTTTCGCACATCTCGAAGCACGGATAGTGAACAGAGGAGTGAGGAAGCTCCATTTCTTCTTGTATGGGAAGGGCTTTGGGCTGCGGTACTACTCCATGCTGGATTTAATTTGCTCTATACCTTAGAAATTTTTTCTGATTGGGTCTCTTTTTTGGGACCTCTGTATCTTGGTTTGCTTGGTATCTGGCTTCTTCAGAAGGTGCGTTCCATACACTAAGCTCGTGAGCTCTTGCAATGCGTAGAAGCTGTAGTAGACTAGTTTCACCTGGATCCAACTTTTTTTATGGAGATCAAAGAACAACGGGCTACCTTTAGTATAGAGAGGAAAGAGGCGGCTGCGATGCTCGGTGTGTCAATGCGCACCATTGATCGCTATATTCGTAATGGGAAAATTGCATCGAAGAAGGTTGGGTTTAATGTCTTCCTTGCAAAGGATGAGCTCGAGCAGCTTATGAGGAAGAAGGCTCATCGTATTGCACAAGTGGATGTGCTTCCTTCACGGAGGCAGGAAGAGGAGGTGCCAGTACAGCAATCTTCTGCACCGGTGCAATATGATGCGGTGCGCGCGCAGTCGCAATCGCAGGCGCATGGGGAGGCTCCATCCTTTGATATTTTGGTGTATCAAAGTTTGTATGAGGGTACGAAGCAACAACTTGAGGATAAGCAGAAGGAGGTTGAGGTGCTGCATTACAAGCTTGGAAAGATGGAGGTGGAGATGAATCAGATGGTGCCTATGCTTGAGTATCGCAAGGATCAGGAAAAAAAGCTTGATGAACTTACGGAGGTTACGCAGAAGCTCAAGGAAACTACGCATGAATTGAAGCTCACAAAGCGATCAAATAATAGAATGCACCAGGAAAAGCTTTTCTATATTGGATCCGTACTTATGCTCGCTCTCTTGTCGACGATTTTGGCTGGATCTATGTTTCTTCCATAGTGCATCTTTTCTTTGATATTTGTCATTTGTTATCTGTAATTTGTACCGCGTAAGCGGTTTTTTGTTGCTCTCTTTTTCCGCCCCTGCTAGGGTGCATACGACATTACTCTCAACTGACTATTCGTGGCGAAAAACCTCGTTATTGTGGAGTCTCCTGCCAAAGCGAAGACTATCGAAGGATATCTTGGAAAGGACTATCAAGTGCTTTCTAGTTTTGGACATGTGCGAGATCTTCCAAAAAAGAATGATGCGATCGACATCGAAAATGGATTTCTTCCTACCTATGAGGTCTCAAAGGATAAAAAGGATGTTATCTCCAAACTGAAGAAGGCTTCAAAGGATAGTGAGACTGTCTTCCTTGCATCGGATGATGACCGCGAAGGGGAAGCGATTGCATGGCACTTGAAGGAGGCGCTCAAGCTACCAGAAAAGAAGACTAAGCGCATTGTGTTTCGAGAGATTACGAAGGGAGCGATCACCAAGGCTATTTCGGAACCACGAGGGATTGATGTGCATCTTGTGGATGCGCAGCAGGCTAGGCGTGTACTTGATCGATTGGTAGGATTTGAGCTTTCACCAATACTTTGGAAAAAAATTAAGACAGGGCTTTCTGCGGGGCGTGTACAGTCTGTGGCTGTTCGTCTTGTAGTGGAGCGAGAGCGAGAAATTGAGAAGTTTGAGCCGACAGAGAGTTTTAAGCTTACGGCTCAGTTCACCTTGGAGTCTGGTGAGACCTTGCAGGCAGAGTATTCCAAGAAGTTTGCATCTGAAGGGGAGGCTCGATCTTTCCTTGAGGACTGTGTGTCTGCGGATTTTTCCATTGCTGACCTTGAGAAAAAGGAACTGACTCGTTCTCCGGTTGCACCGTTTACTACGTCTACGCTGCAGCAAGCCGCGAGTAGTCGCCTAGGCATGAGTGTTGCGCAGACTATGCGACTGGCGCAGAAACTGTATGAAGCTGGACATATTACGTATATGAGAACGGATGCGGTGACGCTTTCTAAGGAAGCACAGGAAAAGGCGAGGGCTGCAATTATTTCTGCCTATGGTGAGGAGTACGCGTTTACTAGGCAGTTTACGACAAAGAATGCAAACGCTCAGGAGGCTCATGAGGCGATCAGACCAACGGACTTTGCAAAAGAAAAGGCTGGTTCAGATGCGAGAGAGCAGAAACTCTATAATTTGATATGGAGTCGAGCCATTGCTAGTCAGATGTCGGATGCCAAGGTGGAGAAGACGACGGTGCGTATTGCGGTTTCTACGAGAGAGGAGCAGCTTACCAGTAGTGGTACGGTGGTGCTCTTTCCTGGATACCTGAAGGTGTATGCGGATGCGAAGAAGGAGGAGGTGTTACTTCCACCACTTGCTGTGGGGCAGAGTCTTACACTTGCTGAAATGCAAGCCAAGCAGGTGTTTTCCAAGCACCCAGCGAGGTATACGGAGGCGACCTTGGTAAAGCAGCTTGAGGAGCAAGGTATTGGTCGACCGTCTACCTATGCGCCGACGATTTCTACGATTCAGAATCGTGGGTATATTGTGAAAGAATCACGGGATGGGAAGGAGCGAGAGAGTCAAGTGATGACTTTGAAGGAAGGAAAGGTGTCTGAGGAAAAAGTGATGGAGAAATATGGTTCGGAAAAGAATAAGCTGTTTCCTACAAATGTAGCGAAGGTGGTCAATGACTTCCTTGTGGAGCATTTTCCAGACATTGTGGATTATGGGTTTACGGCTGAAGTGGAAGAGGAGTTTGATGAAATTGCTCGTGGGAAGCGTGTGTGGAACAAGATGCTTGCGGATTTTTATAAGGAATTTCATAAGAAGGTAGAAGTAACGGGTGAAATCGATAGGAGTGAGGTTCCAAGTGAGCGTGTGCTAGGAAAGGACCCAAAGACTGGAAGGGTACTCAAGGTACGTCTGGGACGATTTGGACCTTTGGCGCAGATAGGGGAGCAGGAGGACGAGGAGCCTGTGAAGTATGCTTCTTTGCGAAATGATCAGTATATAGACACGATTAGTTTAGAAGAGGCACTGGAGCTCTTTAAACTTCCAAGAGAAGCAGGTAAGTTTGAGGATAAGGAGGTGACGGTTGCGATTGGTCGATTTGGTCCTTATGTGAAGCATGATGGGAAGTTTGTTTCTCTTCCTAAGGAGGATGATCCGTATACGGTAGAGCTTGATCGCTGTATTGAGTTGATTAAAGCTAAGAGGGAGGCAGATAAGAATAAGTATATTAGTGAGTTTGAGACTGCAGAGGGGGAAAAGATAGAGGTGCTGAATGGTCGATATGGTCCGTATATCAAGAAGGGGAAGAATAACTATAAGATTCCAAAGGATATAGAGGATCCAAAGACACTGACCTTGGAGGATTGTGAGAAGATTATTGCGGAGGCTCCAGAGAAGAAAGGAAGGTGGAAGAAAAAATAGCCATTAGGGCTATTTTTTTTAATTTCAAATTTGAGATAACA
Organism: bacterium; assembly: GCA_030430105.1. The sequence continues at coordinate 5,773 of JAUIFW010000045.1, forward strand.
CATTTCAAAAGCAAAGAGCACCTGACTATTGTCAGGTGCTTGGTGTTTATCCCACGATGAGGTTCATGAGTATTTTTTGCTGTGCCCTGAAGGATTCCACTTGTTCGAGTAAGTGTCTCGCAAGTTCTCCTGAGGGGGTGCTATTTATAGCATATCGCTGCAGGGTTAGGATACACCTATCTGCTGGATGAATATTTTCAGCCAGCTGCCATGCTTGCATTTGGATGTCTCGAAACTCAGTGCCCATGAGGAGTACACATGGTTCGAGCGTTTCTGCATACCATCCTTTTTCTTGCAGATATTCAATTTTTTTGATGGACTTTTCATCCATCGGCCGTTTTTTCATGCGATACCTCCTTTGGATCAGCGTAGTCCCTGTGTGGATTCCTGCAAGATTATTTTGACTTAGCTTCGTTTTTTCCTAGACTTAGCCTCGTGCCGCCGTAGCTCAGCTGGTAGAGCGCTCCCATGGTAAGGGAGAGGTCACGGGTTCGAATCCCGTCGGTGGCTCCATCGCGTCGAACGCGATGGAGCGGTGCGAAAAGGTTGGATTGACTAGATGTAGTAAAAAAGCAGCTTTTTGAGAGCTGCGTAATGTTCTTTTGTTTACTTATGCTCAATTGGTATGTAGGCCAACAGAGCTTTTGAACCAGAAAGGGCTATGACGCCTGCCACCATCAATAGTGGAGTACATCCTGCCATGACCCATGCTCCACCATACAAGTTGTAGGAAAGCATGTAGGGAACATATGTGGTGGTAAGTATGATACCACTTCCGACCGCGGCAATAGACTGCCAGGTGCTATGAGCAATATCTTTTCTACGATAGTCTCTCAGCCCTTTTTTCTTCCCAGCCTTGTTGGCTTCTACTCCAATATGGATGCACCATAGAGTAGTAGAGGCTATAGATAGCCCTAAGAAGGTAGCAAGAACATGTAAGCCATTTTGCGAGCCCATGCGATCTGGCATGAGGTACAAATAATATGCCATTGAGCATAGTAAGATACCGAATGCTCCGTTTAGGTAGAGCATCTTGGCCAATTGAATATAATTTTTCATATATTCTCCTCCATTTTTTTGATATTGCTAAAATCCTACCATTTCTTTGAGTTTTTGCAAGAGAAGTGTTGTTCGTGGATAACAAGGTGGAGACAGTATTTGAGAGTGACTGCCGATGCTTCGACTTTGTAGAGGGATGTGCTTTGGTATACTTTCTGTGTTCATTTATTCATGTGCATCCATGGCAAAGGCTAAAAAAAATCAGGCGGACCTGCAGATACCAAAGGCATACATGCCTCACGAGGTAGAGCAGGATCTCTATGCCATGTGGATGGAGAATAAGTATTTTGAGCCAAAGCCTTCGCGGCGGCGTAAGCAGTTTTCTATTGTGATTCCGCCTCCCAATGTGACGGGAGAACTTCATGCAGGACATGGAGTATTTGTGGCGGTGCAGGACGCACTTGTGCGGTATCACCGGATGATCAAAGATGAAACGCTTTGGCTTCCAGGTACGGATCATGCGGGGATTGCGACACAGATGGTGGTGGAGAAGCAACTTGCGGAGAAGGGGAAGAGTCGACAGCAATACACTCGTGAGGAATTTGTAGATAAGGTGTGGGATTGGGTGAACCAGTATAAGGATAGGATTATTGGGCAGCTGCGAAGCTTGGGTGCGAGCTGTGACTGGTCGAGGGAGAGATTTACTCTTGATGAGCATTTTTCTTCTGCTGTAGAGCGTGTTTTTGTGGATTTATATCGACGAGGATTTATTTATCGTGATGACTACATTGTAAACTGGTGTCCAAAGAGCGAGACGGTGCTTTCTGACCTAGAGGTCCACGTCGAGGAGAAGAAGAATAAGCTGTATTACATTCGCTATTTTGTGAAGGCTGCGGATAAATCTATTATTGTAGCTACGACACGTCCAGAGACCTTGCTTGGTGATGTGGCGGTTGCTGTGCATCCTGATGACAAGCGATATAGGGAGTTTCATGATAAGGTGCTTATCCTTCCTGTGGTGAATAAGGAAATTCCTATCATCCTGGATAAGCGTGTGGACATGGAGTATGGCACGGGTGCTGTAAAAGTAACCCCTGGTCACGATGCCATGGACTATGAGATGGGTAGAGACCATGAGCTTCCTGTGATTTCTGTGATAGGCATGGATGGGAAGATGACCAAAAATGCGGGGAAGTATGCAGGGCTTGAGGTGTTACAGGCACGTGCAAATATTGTGGAGTATTTGGATAATATTGGTAATTTAGAAAAGGTGGTTCCTGTGATGTCTCAGGTGAAGACCTGTGAGCGCACTGGAGGTATGGTGGAGCCACTTGTGATGAAGCAGTGGTTTGTGAAAACAAGCAAGCTCTCTTCGATGGCTATGAAAGCGGTGGAGGATTCTGAGACAGAGATTATTCCAGAGCGATTTAGGAAGGAATATATGCATTGGATGGATTCCATGCGTGACTGGTGTATATCTCGCCAGCTTTGGTGGGGGCACCGTATTCCTGCTTGGTATAAAGGAGATGAGGTCCACGTGAGACTCAGACCACCGAAGGGTGATGGTTGGGAGCAGGATGAGGATGTGCTTGATACATGGTTTAGTTCGAGTCT
>JAUIFW010000046.1 GCA_030430105.1 bacterium
TTTACAGCACTTCTAGGATGGACTGGACCAAACGACAAAGAAGTATATACCTTGCCTGAAATGATTGAGGATTTCTCCGTAGCGAAGGTGCACAAGGCAGGAGCTGTGTTTAAACTTGAGAAGCTGAACTGGCTCAACGGACAACACATCCGCATGAAGACGCCTGAAGAACTTATGGAAGTTCTTCTCGACTACGAAACTGGACGAGGAAATGTGATCAATCACAAGCACCACATCGAGGCAAAGGTAGGAGAAGACACGCTCTCTATCGACAAAGATACCTTCAAAAAAATGGTGGAACACGGATCAGGACGACTTGTCCTCCTCTCAGAGTTCTTGCCAAGCCTTACATGGTACAAAACTGAGAACCTAAACTATGATCCATCACTCTTCCATCACGAAAAGATGAAGGTTGACAGTGAGAGTGCCAAGGTAGCAATAGGGTTCCTAAAGACAACACTTCAATCCATTGATAGTACACAATGGGAACTCGCCTACCTCAAAGAGACACTACTTAGCGCTATCAAGGAAGCTGGGTACAAGAATGGACAGATCCTCTGGCCACTTCGCGTAGCTCTCTCTGGACTTCCACATAGCCCGGGAGCCTTTGAGCTAGCAGACATGCTAGGAAAAGAAGAGACAGAGCGCCGAATCAAACATGCTGAGAATCTACTCAGCTAACCTAACGGATAAATCATACGCATGCTATTTTCACATTTACATATGATCATCGACTTCCTACAGAAGCAGGTTCCCTGCCCAAACTGTAGTGAAGTCTATGACACGAATCTCATAGATATTGTAGACATCTACGACGAAGGGGCGGTTATCATCCTAGAATGTGGTGAATGCGGCACTGAAGTAGAAGTAGAGATCCAGATCCGAGATGGAGAGCTCACGCCAAATATCACCATCCTCAACGAAGACGCTGTCTCCGAAGAGGATGTGGAGCGCATAACAAAAGCCCTTGCTGGACACAAGGGCGGGCTCAAATCTCTTTTTAAGGAAGAAGAACTCTAGTTTAGAGAATCTTGTTTCGTCTACGACGAGCAGCCTCTACTCCTAGTCCAACAAATCCACTCATACCGAGAAGAAGAAAAATCTCATCTCCGGTACGTGGTGTTTGTGGCGCTCGTTCAGCAGTAGTTGTTGTTCGAGCTGTTGCAACCGCAGACGAGGTAGTCACAGAACGTGCAGTCTCAAAGGTCGCCACTTCCCGCGAATACGTAGAGCTAATTCCTGTAGCACCACTCGTATCGAGAACTGAGGTCGTAGCCGCATTGGTACTTTCAGCAGTATTCTCAGCACTTGCAGACTTCAAGGAGTCATCGGATACTTCATCTAGGGTAGATACCAAAGAAGCAGAGATCGCTGTACCATCAGAGGCAATTTCCTCATTGGTAGCTGCAAGACTTCCTGCAATACCAGCCCCTACCGATGTCGTCTCATCCGCTGCAATTGTCTCTGTACTTGTAGAAGTTACAACAGTCGTAGTAGACTCAGTACCTAGGCTCGCTCCAATCGTCGTAGAAGCTTGTTGTTCATTACCAAGCAAACTAGAAGCTAGTTCCTGCGGCCCAAAGAAATTAATCAAGTAGGCAAAGAACCCTAGACTAAAGAATACCAGGAGTGCCGTTGGCACATTCATATGTCGTTTGAACCAATTCATGATCTTGTTCATGATTTATCGAGTAAGAGATTGATAAGCTTCTAAAAAGAGTTCCAGGTCATCACCATCCACCACACCGTCCCCGTTCACATCCACATCGATGATTTTCACCGTGGTGGAGTTGGAAGGTACAAGCGCATTAGTGGTTGATGAATACACTGGGGTTGTAGGCTGCGTTACAATAGGCGTGCTAATGATTCCACTTGTTCCAGTCACAGAAGAAGTGCCTGTAGTTGTAGACGTTCCAGTCACAGAACCAACAGTCGATCCAGTGGTCGCCCCAGTACTTCCCGTAGTTGTAGAAGTCGTTGAAGTACCCGTAGTCGTACCGCTAGTCTGCGAACCAATCACTTGTGGTAATCCTGGCAAAGGCTCATCCACTCGGAAAGAAAGGGCACCCGTAAGCTCATTGCCTCCAGCATCCACAATCCTATATGGGAGAGAGTACGGTACAGCGCTTGCTACAGCAGAAGCTGGAAGCGTAAAGCTTGTTGCATATACCGTATAGAGTGGGCCCGTAGAAACCTGCACCATAGATCGATCACTAGAAAGCCCAAGACTTGAGAGGTCCATTTGTACTGAGCGTAGTGACTCAGCCCCCTCCTGATCAGAAATACTGAGCGTCACCGTTACATTGGTGTTCGACCCCTGCCTTACTGAGGCTGGTGTAATACGAGTAGCATCAGCCGTCACCTCTGGTCTCGCATCGTTGGAAGAAATGGTTCCACTCGTGCCGGTCGTCGTCACCTGGGGCGGCTGGGGAATCTCAATAGTCGGCTGATTCCTCTGATCCTCTAACTGATCCGCAAGCTCATCCGCAGAAAGCGCATCCTCTCCAGTAAATACATCTCGCACAGTTTCACCTTCGGCACCTTCAAGCCTCGACTCAAAATACAGGACATCCGCAGAGCCCTCAAAGGAAGGAACAGCCTCCTCCTGCAAGGTATTGGTCGTCTTCACGCCATCACGTATCTTCATAAGAAGTGGGAGGTTGAAATCAATCCGCCCTACATTTGTAAAGCTAAAGGGAAGTCTGAGAAAAGGATCCAATTCCTGATATGCAAAAAGCTGCAATCCTTCAGCAGGAAGAAATTGTATGAAGAGAATGCCATCTCCACGATTGGTCTCAATCACAAAGGTACCATATTCATTCCCCACCAATTTAGCCCCCTTGTACTCCATCACATCCCCAGGGTACTCCACCACGAATTCAATTCCCTGTTCAAAGGTAAAGTCACGCCGCACATCAAAAGCAATATCCACAGACCCACCACCATCCGCAACGCGATCAGAACTTACTCGATATACGTGTGAGAAGTATAATCCAACTCCCTCAGAGGAGTTCCCAAGCACATTTTCTCTATAGGTAGCATCCCGCTCTTCAAAAACAGGAAAGGGATCAAAAAGTGCTCCCGTCCCCGTAGAAACAGAAGGAAGCTGCGCCCCAGACTCCACAGCCGTAAAGCTCGAATCATTCAATAGCGAAGACTGCAGGTTCCCCTGAAGACTAAAGACGAAGAGTAAGGTCGTCAGCACGCCCACTCCAATCAATACCGCAATTTTTTGGTTTTTGTTCATAGGTACACGTTTTGGTGTCCTTTTATTATACCAAACAATTGAAATACGTGTGGTATTTTCATCACTTTTACATCGCAACGCTTTACGATAAAATTGGCAATGAGTGAAAAATTATGTTATAATATATAGATAACTACTTCTATATGAGAGACCTCTTAGAGAACATCCAGTACTACGCCAGAGAATTCTGGGACCTCCTTGAGGAAAGTCCTGCCGCCAAGGCTATTGGGGTATTTTCCCTACTCATGATCCTAGGAGTAGGAGTACTACTCATAACAAGCTCTCCAAGTACCGATGCACCTATCCGCTCTGCAGCACCAGAAGTAACCTCAACAACTCCTACAAACGAGCAAGAATCAAGCGCAGAACCTGAAGCGACAGAAACAGCTCAACCAACAACAACCGAAATCCGAAATCCGTCGCGTCAGACGCGACCAACCTCAGAACCCGATAGCGAAGCTATCGGCACAACCCTCACCCTAGGCTCCTTAGCAGACCTAGAGGGAGCAGTAGAAGCAAATCGTATCCTCAAGGAGTCCATCTCCCTGTCCTACGCACAAAACCTAGAAACCTTCAGTAACAATTTCTACGCAAGACAGGTAGAATACCTCCGTGAACTAAAAAACTACCTCTTCATCGACATCGCCTCAAGCCTACGGGCAAGCCTAGACAAAGGTGTATTGATTGAAACCTATATAAGAGAGCTCTCAAGCCTTGGACAAGAGGGAGTGCTCAGACTAGAAGCGCTACAAAACGAACTCACCCTACTCAGTGCCGAAATCAACGCACTGACCTCAGAGAGACAGCAAGCCACAAACGATCTTCAAGTACACCTCAGCAACTACGAAGCACGGGAGAGCTACATCAACTTCGAAGCCATGCAGGACCTCCAAGCTGAAATCGGAAAACTCTCCACACAACGCTTCGTCTACGGAATCCTAGAGGACAACCTAGGCCGTCTCCTCACCCTCGCACAGCGAAAAATCGACTTCATGCGAGCAAACAAGGACGCCCTTGTCAAAGACGTACGAGTAGTAAACATCGAAGGCTTCTCCGACGACCTGATCATGTCAGAACAAGAGTGGAGAAGCACCCTCCAAGACTAAACGCTCAAGGAATCAAAAAGCTCCATACCCACCGCGTCAGACGCGGTGACCTAAGACCTAGGACCTAAGCCCTAAGCCCTACCCATGTCTCTCTGGACCCAAACCTGGAAAGCGCTCCTCATCATGATGGGGGATCAAAAATGGCGATTTTTGCTTTGGAGCGGGGTCCTTATGCTGTTTTATGTGTACAGCCTAGTACCGGCACTTTTCCTCGGACTTCTCGTAGACTTTTTCACCTCCTATGAACAAGGTGAATCCCTTTGGTTCCCCTTTTTCATCATCGGAGTATTTGGTAGTAGTTATGCTCTAATCTCTATTTTAAGGCTCAGTACAAAACATATCGTGAATTCTATCATCATTGGTATCGAATCTAGAGCTCGTCGCATAGGGATTAGAGCTATCCTAGATCAATCCTTGAGTTACCACCAAGAACATATGACAGGCGGTTTGATCCAACGGGTACTTACTGCTGGAGGTGCAGCAAGATCAATGCTGTTTACCACATACAACAATGTCTATGTAGCACTCGTGACCTTCGTAGGAGTGGTAATCTTTTACCTCTTCCTTGATCTTAGGTTTGTTCTCTTCGCCATTGGGTACATGATAGCTATCATTGGAAACGAATGGTTCTGGAGCAGAAGAATTGCAAAGTGGAGTAAACAAGTACACAAAGCAAGAGAAGAAGCAACTGGATCCATGACTGAGCTTGGTACTGGTATCCAAGCCCTTAAGGCCCACGGTGCTACCGGCTCACTCCACAAACACCACGAAGAAAGAGAAAACAAGCTAGAGAAGTTGGAGAATAAACTAGCGAAGGACGGAGCAAGAAAATGGATGGGTATCCAAGTCATATTTGGGATTGGTACCGTGGTATTTCTCTACCTCACCGTAAATGCACTAGTAGCACAAAGCATAACAGTAGGTATGATCCTTGTTCTATGGAACTACTACAAAATGCTCTCAGACCAAACAAGAGACGTCTCCAACCACTACACCGTATTGTTGGAAAAAGCCACAGCAATAGCCCCACTTTCAAAAGTACTCATAGAACAAGCAAAGGATGGAGGCTCTGAATCTTTTCCAAGCCGATGGAAAAGCATTACCTTCTCTAATCTAGCGTTTGGGTACAAGGATGAAGTAGTACTCTCTGTACCAAAGCTCACAATTCACAAAGGAGAACACATAGGTATCATCGGTCCTTCAGGAGGAGGAAAGTCTACACTTCTCAAACTCCTTGCAGGCCTCTACCCCCAAAGAGAAGGCTCCATTAGGATAAGTAACACCACATTAGGGGATATCAAGCACGAGGAGCGGACCTCAAACATCCGCCTCGTCCTCCAAGAAACGGAACTCTTCTCCCTACCCCTGCGTGACAACATCACCCTCATGGAAGAGATCTCAAACGCACAGCTTCTCAAAGTACTAGAGATTTGCCAACTAGAGGACCTGGTAAACAAGCTTCCAGAAGGAGTAGATACCAAGCTCGGAAGCGGAGGCCACTTTATCAGTGGAGGGGAAAAGCAGCGTATTGGCCTAGCCCGCGCACTCATCAAGGATCCAAGCATCCTTCTGCTCGACGAGGCCACCTCAGCCCTCGACAAGAAAACAGAGCTAGCAGTGATGAAAGCAATCCACAAGCACTACCCAAAAACAACGATCCTAGCCATCGCCCACCGCACAGAATCTCTAAAATCCATGAGCAGATTCCTAGAAGTACGAAAAGGTGAAGTCCGTGAAATTAAAAAAACAACTATCAAATAGCTTCTTCCCAAAAGCCTTTGACATTTGATATCTGAAATTTGAAATTTGTAATCTTGAAAATATCCCTGAGTTCTACTCAGGGATATTTTCAAGATATACTTTCCGCGGCTTACTCCCCTCAGCCGGCCCCACAATCCCTCGCTCTTCCAAGTCATCAAGTAGTCTAGCCGCCCGAGAGTACCCAATTTTGAGTCTTCTCTGTAGGAAACTTGTTGAAGCCTTCCCCGCTTGTCGAAGTACTTCCACCGCCTCTGAAAACAACTCATCCTCATCTCCGTCGCCACCACCACTATCAAACATGGATCCAGCCAATGGATTATCCATCGTAGGCTGCGTCACCTCATCCACGTAGTGCACTTCCTCCGCCTCCTGTGGCGTAAGCTTTATATTATTCACCACCTTCTCTACCTCATGCGTAGGGATGAAAACACCTTGGATACGTACAGGCTCACTCGTATTACCTGGGATGTATAGCATATCACCCTTTCCAAGAAGATCCTCCGCTCCAATCGAATCGAGAATCGTACGACTGTCCACACTACTCGCAACACGGAAGGCGATACGAGCTGGGATATTTGCCTTAATCAGACCAGTAATAACATCCACCGATGGTCGCTGCGTCGCCACAATCAAATGAATCCCCACCGCTCGAGCAAGCTGTGCGATACGACAGATATACCCCTCAATCACCTTCTTATCTCCGGTCATCATGAGCTCAGAAAGCTCATCAATCACACAGACAATATGTGGTATGCGCTCCTCCTGCTTCACCTTCTTATTATACTCTTCCCTATTTCTCGCTCCCACATTCTCAAGCTGTGTGTAACGATGCATCATCTCCGTCACAAGCCAGCGCATCGCATTCACCGCCTTAGAGTGCTCCGTGATCACTGGCGTTAGGAGATGGGGAATATTGTTATATACCTTTAGCTCTACACGCTTTGGGTCAATCAAGATAAAACGCAGATCCCGTGGGGAATTCTGATAGAGAAGACTCACAATCATAGAATTTACTCCGATCGACTTACCAGAACCAGTCTGACCTGCAATCAGGAGATGCGGCATACTCGTAAGATCCGCAATAAGCGGATGCCCACTTACATTCTTTCCTAGAGGAAGCCGGAGGTTGGACTCTACACGGTAGAACGCATCAGAAAGGAGTAGCTCCTTCATACGCACATTCACACGTTTTTCATTGGGAATCTCAATACCCACCAAGGCCTTACCTGGAATCGGTGCCTCAATACGTAGACTCTCAGCAGCAAGCGCTAGCTTGAGGTCATCTCGAAGCGAAGTGATCTTTGAAAGCTTCACATCCTCCGCAGGTTCCATAGAATACTGCATTACCGTAGGCCCTACCTTCACATCCCGCACCTTCACGGTGATATTAAACTGCTCAAGCTTATCCTGAATCCTCTTCGCATTATCACGAAGGTACTTATCGTCAAACTCCACCTCCTGCTCTGCATTGTCGAGAAGATCCACACTAGGGAAGACCCACTTATAGTTTTCATCGATAGTTTTCTGTATAGGAAGGCTCTCCTTCATCTTGATTGGACCTGCGGTCTTAGCATCAGGCATTCCTTCCTTACCTTTACCTCGCTTCGGCTTTGGAGTACCAAGCTCTACAGGTTTCACCTTGTTGGTCACCACCTTAAAGTCATCCTGGTCCATCTTTCCTTCCACCTTATCAAGACGCTTCAAAATAGCTTCCGCCATCTTCTCCTCCTTCTTTGTATGCTTCAGAGGCTGCGCACCTGTATCTGGGAAAAGGAGTTCCTTCACCGTATTGATAATCTCCCCAAGAGAGACCTCAAAAGCAAGAAGCAACCCTACCAAAAACACACTAGAAAGCACATATCTAGCAGCATCAGCCAAGGCATTAAAGGACATAAATCCAATAACAAATCCTACCAGTCCTCCATGTTCCCTAAGAGAAACATCCGTAAGACTATAACTATCAATACCAGCCAAAATTTGCAGCAGTCCTAAAAAGGAAAGGAACAACATGGAGATACCAAGCCCACGCGTGTAGTTGGGTGCTTCATCACGAAACAAAAAGTAGCGGATGCCCTTCCAAGCCAAGAGTGCCAGAACAAGGTAGGTACCAAGATATCCAAACAACTGGGTCATAGTATTGTCCCAGAACATTCCCGCTGGCCCTGCTGCACCCTGACGTGCAGAAAAAGAAAAAGCCACCACAACGAGAATCAATATACCGAGAATTTCTCGGGAAATATGAAGATCAACTCC
>JAUIFW010000047.1 GCA_030430105.1 bacterium
TCCTCCGCTTCTTCCACCTCGACCTCCACCACCACGGCGACTCCTTGGCACAGCTTCTCCCTGACTTACCGATACGGCTTTTCCTTTAAACCGCATACCACTCATATTCTCGATCAAGGCCTTTGCATGCCCCTCATCTACCTCAAAGCTTGCCTTTCCTTCACCAATATTAATATCTCCTACGTCTACACGCTCTCCACGAGTAACCTCATTGATCATTCCTAGAAGATGCGGCACCGTGATGTTTTGCTTATGTCCTTGGTTGATCACAAGTGTTACCATGTTTTCCGAACTCCTTCGAGATCCTCGTTCACGGCGCTCACCCTTTTGCTTATCTAGCCCTTCCTCAGGATGCGCAGCGAAGGCATCTTTTACCGCGATCAACAGCGCTCGTCTTGCTACTTCCCCTAGATCCTCTGGCGGGATACCGCTAAGCACTTCATCCACGATGCGCTCCGCATGCTCGCTTCCTTCAAAAGTCTCCTCCAACCTCGACACATACCGATCAATATCCGCCTGAATACTATCTTCTCTGCTTGGAACAGGAACTTCCTCAAAGCGAATACCCACTTCCTTTTCAATCCTACGAAGCGCTCGATGCTCCCGTAGATTTGCAATAACAATACTAATTCCCTGCTCGTTTGCTCGTCCCGTACGACCACTTCGGTGTACATAACTTTCCACTTGATCAGGAACTCCCATGTGGATCACGTGCGTTAATTTCGACACATCGATTCCACGTGCTGCTACATCCGTAGCAACAAGGAAGGTCGTCTTCTTGTCCTTGAACGCCTTCATAATACGCGTTCGATGCTTCTGCTCGATATCTCCATGGAGTACTCCCGTAGGATGTCCATCTTGCATCATAGCATCACCGACCTCCTGGGTCTCACGCTTGGTGCGGCAGAACACGATACCGTACATGTCTGGGTGCATATCCCGATACCTTCGGAGCGCTGTGATACGATCCCTTGCAGGCACCATCATGTAGAGATGCGTGATTGCACGCTCCCTCGTAGGAGTAGCCTCCACCTCAATGCGCTCTGGCTTGTGCATGTACTTGTTTGCAATCTTTTCCACATCCTTGGACATGGTTGCTGAGAAAAGAAGTGTCTGCTTTTCCTCTGGAGTTGCTGCCAAGATACTAGAAATATCTTCAATAAATCCCATATTGAGCATCTCATCCGCCTCATCGAGGATGGCCCATTTTACGGTCTTTAGCTTGAGAACCTTTCGCTTGATGAGATCAAGCATACGTCCTGGAGTACCTACGATAACTTTCGCTCCTCGCTTGATTTCGCGAATTTGGTTCTGAATGGGTGCTCCACCATAAACCACTGCAATACTCAGTCCCTGCTGATACTTGGAAAAGTCTCGCATATCATCTGCGATCTGCATCGCAAGCTCCCTAGTGGGGCTAAGAATAAGGGTTTGAATACCCTCTTCACCTTCCTGTGCCTCCATCTGTGAAAGTACGGGAAGACTAAAGGCTGCCGTTTTACCCGTACCTGTCTGCGCGAGGGCCATAAGGTCCTGGTCGCTTCCCAAAATCTGGGGAATGGACTTGGCCTGGATAGGGGTTGGGCTTTCAAAGCCCTTTTCTTTAAGCGCACGCTGAAGAGCCTTGCTAAGCGCGAAATCGCTGAATGTTGTCATGTATACCGATAATAATAGTCCGAGAGAAACCTGGAATTGATGCCTGAGATCTAACGTTGAGGGGATTTTGCCATGGTTTTTTGATTTCGTCTAGGTTTTGTGTGGTGGTTTCTTTGGGCCGGGAAGGAGGAAGGCACCCGAGAGCAGATGGACGCCGGGGCACATGGTGTATCTGGAGTTTCGGGGCAAACTCGCCCGCCTTGGGCGGACTCAAACAGTGCCCCTCCACTTGCCAGATACACCATGCAGCTTTCCATAGCTCACGAGTGCCTTCCTCCTTCCCTGCTTCCAATTGAATCCACCATTGGATGTGGTCATGTGTTTTAGTTTTAGTTTTATTGTTTTGTATTGTTGTGTTTTGTACTACTTTTAGGATCTTTTGTGCTTGAGAGAGCTTCGTGCTACAAAGATGGGGAATACTCTCTTTTCCCCCACATTATGACCAAAACTACCGCGCTCCTTTGTGCCTTTCTCCTTACCTTGACCTCTTGTTCCGTGAGTTTTGAGGCTTCGACAGGTACCCCAGAAAAAACTCCTCGTGAGCATATGGAAGAATTGCTTGATGAAGGACACACACATGAGGATGGTGACACTGACCATAGCCATGACGAAGATGAGGTAGTACATGCGGATGAAGAAGTAATGCTACCCGAGCTCTCAACGGAGCGAGACGCTGGTGACTGTACTTGGACTCCTATGTATAACGAAGAATATGGAGTAGGGTTCCTTACGCTCACTGATTGTCCAGATACAATTAGTGGTGAAATCACTATAGAGGGGTCTACTGTGTATTCCCAGTTCCCAGGAGATGCGGAGCCAACGGAAATCATGCACTTCTTTACCATGGATCCAGGGCAAACTCCTGAGGAAGCCATTGAGTCCAAGCTTATGTACGATATGGCAGCGGTGCAGCTCGATAATTGTATCGTTATGGAAAGCGGCAACCAGCGTGAAGGAACGCAGCGCTTTGAAATAGGTATTCCAGACATGGAGCTAGAAGCACTGAGAGCTATGGAAGGAGAAGATATCCCATGGTGGGAGCTCGGAGGTGGATGTGGATACTATGGGAAAACCAATGGCGTTCAGTTCTTTGAGTTTTATCCTGACAGCCTGACCTTTACCTTTAGTAAACACGGACAGGATTGGAATGGTATTGCTCCAGACTCTGTGGTTACGTTCTAAGGTTCATGTATGAAAAAGCCGCAATGATGCGGCTTTTTTTGTATCTCTCTACTACTGTATCTTTAGTTACTGCGCCTAATTCAATAAGAAGTATCCTGCATTGAGGTAGGTGGCAAAACTTACCCATGCTACATATGGAACAAGGAGCCATGCGGCAGTATTGTTAATTTTTCCAATTTGCCAGAGGGTGAGCAAAATGAAGACTAGGAGCACAACTATTTCTATCAGTGCTAGATCTATGCGCTCAAACCCGAAGTATAAGATGGACCAAAGGGTATTGAGGGCTAATTGCGTTCCGAAGAAAACATAGCTGAGGGTTTTGCTTTGCTTGCTCTTTGTGGTGATCACAAGATAGAGGGCAATTCCCATAAGCGTGTACAGCGTGGTCCAGACAGGGCCGAAGACCCAGTTTGGTGGGTTTAGTGGTGGTTGATTTAGGGTGGCATACCAGGATGTCACAGAAGTCACGGTAAAAAATGCTCCAATGAACCCGGCGGCGTTTGAGCCAAGTATGGAGAGGAGGAGAGTGAGTGGTTGTTTCATGGTCAGGGCATCAGGGATACCCCTCAAGTATACTGCCTATAGCTAACACCACAAGTTCCCCATTCCCTACATAAGGTTTGGGTCAAGGAGAGGCGGTTGCTATTTGCTACCCGTTTGAGTAAATGAATATGCCCTGGCAATACTGCTAGGAGTACATAAAAAAGGAGATCCACAATGACGGATCTGGAAGACAAAAAAGAAGAAAACGAAGAAATGGAGGAAGAAAACACACAGGCCACGGAGGCTGAGGCGCCCGAAGAGGCGGCTTCTGAGGAAGAAGCATCAGATCAAGATGATGGCGACTCCGAAGACGAGGACGAAGCATCAGACGAAGATGATGGCGACTCCGAAGACGAGGACGAAGCATCAGACGAAGATGATGGCGACTCTGAAGACGAGGACGAAGCATCAGACGAAGATGATGGCGACTCTGAAGACGAGGACGAAGCATCAGACGAAGATGATGGCGACTCCGAAGACGAGGACGAAGCATCAGACGAAGATGATGGCGACTCCGAAGACAAATAGTCAGACGATGCTATACACCGCCTGACAAAAGAAAATAGACCCCCTAAAGGTCGCTCATACGAGCGGCCTTTTTTACAGAGATTCTAAAAATTTATTTGTTTCCAATACTTCAATACCGAGCTCATTCGTCATAGGTAGCGTGGTTGCTTCTACACCGCCCTTTGCCTCCAAAGGTGCAGTACTATCTAATAGCAGTACTACCTTATGCCCCTGTTTTACTAGTCCTTCCGTGGCAGCATCTACACAAAATCCGCCCGTGCAATATCCATAGACTACAAAGACAGGTTCTTTTCCTTCCTTCCGGTACCCCTCTGCGAGCGCATCTACAATGGGTGCCGCCATGGGATTGAGAAAGAGAGAATATACCTCCTTCTCGAAATAGAGTGACACTCCTTCGCGAACTTCTTTTTGTGCCTCCTCTATGCCGTAGGACCTATTCCCATCTCCCTCCTTTGCCTCACCTACTACTAGCTCCTTTCCCATGGGGATAAAGCGAGTTTTTTCGGGGAGTGCCCACTCGGGCTTGAGCCAACCCGCCGTTCCCTTTACACAGTGGGGAGGAAATGGGCCGCCGTTCCCTTCAAACTCCCATGCGTCGTAACTATGGGAATCCACACTACCGATTCGGGGAAGATCTAGGCGCGTCAGTTCCTTTATATATGCATGCACCCTTGAGGGAGCCTCCACATAGAGGGCTCCCTCTGGAAGCATGAAGTCGACTTGTGTGTCCACATCAACGAGGATGTATTGTTTTTGCATAATAACTCTGATTACTTCACTACACCACAAAGTACACGGTATGCGGAACTCAGCACGGGGATTTCTCCCTCCTCTACCGTCTCACCATATGCATACATTGGTGCTGCTAAACTATTGTATATTACCTGACACTTCAGATCCCCTCGTTCCAAACCAGTCATCCCACTTGTGGTACCATCTGCCATATTATACACATTGTATTCAAACCCTTGTGATACAAGCGTCTCCTCAGGGTTTACTTCGTTTTCATCCGTATAGTAGCGATCTGACTCAGCTCGCCAACCATCGACTCGCACCTCTCCTCCATCCTCCGTATACCACATAAAGCTCACCACCTCTGGTGCGGAAAAGGGAATCCCTGTGTCATGCTGAATATCTCCAAGGATGCTGGCGCTTTCTGAAGCGGCATCTGTGTTGCTTGCACACCCAAACTTGATGGTCTCTGTATCAGCAGGCTCCTCTCCATACATATCTTGTGTATGATGCATCATACAGCGCACACTTTCCTTCTGAAAATGCTCTATTCCTCCGCGAGGACCGTCTGCTGTGTATTGCTGATCAAACCCCTGTGCAACCAAAGCCTCAGAGAGGCGTACGCTTGTCTGACCCGCTGCATTCGCATAGGTGGTAGCCATGGCAGGAAGGTACGACTCTACACCACCCCAACTCCACCATATGAGCTGACCTGCTATAGTATCTCCTCGCAAGTTTAGCTCTCCTTCCAATGCCCGCATCAACGCAATACTCTCCATAGCATCCTCAGGTAAGGTGCTCCCGTTCCCAAACTCCTCAGATCGATTGAGGTACTTGTTTGCAAGCTCCTCTCTGAGAGGATCGTACTGCTCAGAAGCGGTAGACTCTACGGTGACGATTTCTCGTTCCATCGTTGCTACCGTTTTTGGATTTACCTGTGTGTAGGTATACATTCCCCCTATGCCAATGACAAAACCTGCGAGTGCAGCGACACCAATATGAAACTTTTCGATCATACAGTAAAATTATTGTCTAGAGTATTGCTAGTATGCAGCAGCTGTGGTGATTTTGGCAAGCAGTACACCTGTTGACTCTACGACTTCCTTGCGTAGACTTAACATTGCTTCATGTTTTTGTTTGTATCTTTCACCCAAACTCTATGCGGCAATTTTCGTATCCTCTCCTAATGGGGGCAGCTACGGGGCTTCTTGGAGGTTTTCTTGGAGCCTCTCTATTCTCATATCTTGCTACAACACCAAAGCAGGCTGCTGCTACCTTTGACCATGCAGAAGCTTCCACATCTCTCTCGTCTCTTCGAGAGGATATACTTTCGGAGCTTTCAATAGTCTCCGAGGAGGACCTCATTACATCCACGGTTGAATCAGCCTCCCCTGCGGTTGTCTCTATCATGGCATCTCAGGAAGTGCCCGTACTGGAGCGATACTATGAAACCACTCCAGATCCTTTTGCTCAGTTTTTTGGGGATAGTGGGCTTCGATACAGTGTCCCGAGACTTAGAGATAGTGGAGAAACTGAAGAGCGTGAAATTGGAGGAGGCTCTGGGTTTCTTGTTAGTGAAGATGGATATATCATCACAAACCGTCATGTGGTGAGTAAAGAAGACGCATCGTATACAGTATTCCTACAGGACGGCACAGAATACGAAGCGACTGTTATTGCCCGTGACCCACTTCATGACCTTGCGGTCTTGGATATTGAAGGAGATTCCTTTCCTTACCTGAACTTCGCAGACTCAGATGCGTTACAGGTAGGGCAAACTGCGATAGCTATTGGTAATCCGCTCTTGGAATTTGAAAATTCAGTGGCTGTAGGAGTGGTTTCAGGGCTATCTAGAACCATCACTGCGGGAAGTCGATTCCTTGGAGATCAAGAAAGACTCGAAGGCGTGATTCAAACGGACGCAGCTATCAACCCAGGAAACTCTGGAGGTCCTCTCTTGAACCTTTCTGGAGAAGTCATAGGTGTGAATGTTGCTATTGCTAATGGACAAAATATTGGATTTTCTATTCCCTCTAATGCCGTTGCGCAAGTCGTAACATCTATTAAAGAAACAGGTGCCATACAGCGACCTTACCTAGGGGTTCGATATATTCAAATAACACCAGGACTGCAGGAGAAAAACAGCCTGGATGTAGACTATGGAGCCCTAATATTGCGTGGCGCGACCATGGAGGACCTCGCAGTGATTCCAGGAAGTCCTGCAGATAAAGCTGGACTCGTGGAAAATGATATTATTCTGGAAGTGGAAGGGGAAAGAGTCGACCAGGACACTAGTCTTGCACGACTAATCAGTTCGAGGACTATTGGTGAGAATATATCCCTCAGGGTACTGAGCAAAGGGGAGGAGCGAGAAATTGTTGTTACCCTAGAAGCTC
Source organism: bacterium (assembly GCA_030430105.1). Next base: position 7,038 of record JAUIFW010000047.1, read on the forward strand.
GGCCGACAGAGCATACCCCCTAGAAGGTATGTATACTTTATTGTTCTAAGCGAGGTAGTGAAGTGACTTAGCGCATTTCTCGCTACCTCGCTCAAACTCTTTACTTCCCCTGAAAATGCGCGAGCGCAAAAACGGAGTAAAAATCTAGAAGTACAAGTACTCCGAAGATAGCCATGAGCTCTAGAAAGAAGTCGTGAGACATGGAACCAGTGTAGCGCATGATGATACATACGATTGCTGCGATGCCTACAAGCGTAGCTTCTGCTAGTACAAGCTTTCGGATGGTGCCGTGCGACATTTTTATACCAAGCACGTTTAACGAAGTTTTGAACATGATAAAAGAAAAAGTAGTATGGTAGATCCACTATAGTAGGTAAGTTGTCTCTTGAGCAAGGATGGATTTCTACACTATGAGCTTATTGTCAAAGCATATACAGCTCTAGATATTGTCACTCCTACATAAACCCGCTACATTTGGTGTGAATAATTATTAATTTCCCCACCATGACTATGCCAAAGGTAGAGGTGCCGTATTCAGAAAAAGTATCTCGTCTCTTTATCTTCCGATTTCTTTGGATCTTTATCGCGATGTGGCCAATGATGGTTCTCGCGTTTTGGGTAGGTATCCTTATGATGCTTCACTTCTGGTATATGCTCTTTATGGGGAAGAGACACGAGTATCTTTGGTCTGCTGCAAAGCGATTCTTTGTATACAACATGGAGTGGAAGTCATACCTCGAGGTGCTTACGGACGAGCGACCTGGGTTCTGGTGGAAGTAATTTCTACATATGGGAAAAGGCTGCCTACGGGTGGCCTTTTTTCTTTTTTACGTCTTTCTTGCTTTTTATTAACTATGTGGTATAGTTCTCTATTAAAAATTCGCGACTTTATGTCGCACACCTGTTTATACTCTCTTTCTCTACTGTGAAACAATTACTTTCTTTCCTTGCTCTTAGTTCACTCCTACTGACAAGCTGCTCTACCGCACCTGGCGATAGTTCAAAGGATCTAGAGGCTACTAATGGGTTAGCTGACACTACTTTGTCATCTACTCCAAGTTCTGAGCAGGACCCTTCTCCTGAAGAAGAGGAGGCCGTACCTGCGGAGCCCCAAGAGGAAGCAGACATAGTTTTCGATGGTTGCGGAACCCCTGAAG
>JAUIFW010000048.1 GCA_030430105.1 bacterium
CACCTGAGCATTGCCAGCAAAGGTAAGGTTTCGTGGATTTTCTATCTGAGCATCAAGTGTTCCCGCTTGTACGTATGTTCGCACCGCATGCAACTCTCTGAGCTCCTCTTCTGAGAGTGATTCAGTTTCGGCCTTTGCAAGTAACGCCATCATTTGATCATCCAAAGCTAGATCCACATCAGGACCTGCATTCTGAGCATAGGTTTCTGCAAGGGAGCTTATGTCAGCCAATACAGCGGCCTGTCTATCTCGCAAATATTTTTCAGTAGCAGCCGTTTTTTCTTCCTCTGAGACTGCAGAATTTCGAATTTCAGCAAGAGTATTTGTATCCCGTTCCAATGCCTCTTTCTCCGCACGCTCAGCAATTTGGGATGTAGCAACCCCATCTTGAAGTATCTGATCACATACCGTATCATCCTCAGAAAGCTGTTTACATTGCGTCAACTTCTTCACCTTTTCAATTTCAATTTGCTTCTCTGCACGTGCATAACTCTGCGTTCCTGCAAGTGTCCCATTTTCTATAGACGACACAAAGTCAAAGATACCCTCACCCGCCTGTTCTAGTAACGTTACATCTCCAAGCTTTCTACGTTCTTCAATATCCTTTGTCGGATACTGAGGCAAGAACACTCCCGTCAGTGGGTCTGGCAGCCTGAGCGTAATTGTTGGAAGCTTGAGCTTCACCTTGAATTCCTCAAGTTGACGCTCTACCCACTCCATAAAGAACGCTGGAGCGGAAACCTCCGGAGCTCCAGAAAGCATCTGAGTCGGAGATTCTCCAGTCATTTTGAACCCAGCAAAGAACTCCTCCGCTGCCTGCTGCACCGCTCCTGCCGTGAGTGGATTGTTGATCTCGCCAGTCTTGGAAGATATCGCATACGGCGTAGAAACAAACGGCACATTTTCCTCTCGTAAATCCAACGCTTCTGTACCCACACTCTGCGCCCTTGCAACCGCGTATCCCGCATTCCCTATCGTTCTACCAACTCCAGAAAGCATTCCTGACATACCGTCCACAAGCGATTGACAGGCTTCACGAACACCTAGTACATCTGGAAGTAGGTACACCAAACAGTTTCGATTTGGATCAAATGGAGGAGTACCTATCTTGGAGGTACCAGCCGCATATGGAGCCACACAGAACGCGATCGCAAAGCGACCTGACAAGGTAGGAGAAAGATAAAACCTGAAGTTAGTTGTTGCCTTCGAAGCATCATTCGTCAAGTACGTCGCATCCGGTGGCCATACTGGTACAGGAGATGGTGTGGGAGCAGCAAATGCTGGGATTTCATCAAATGGAATCATGTCCAACAATCCATCCACGAGCTGCTTAATAGGACCAGCCTCCTGTTCACCGCCACCGAGCAACGAAGCCAAGTCGGCTTGTTCCTCAGGACTAAATCCATCTAGGTTATCTAACAATGCATTGAAATCTAGATCTGAGAAGCCATCCAAAATAGATTTCCCGTCTGGTACAAAGAACGCCACATTGTCCTTTGGACCAATAAGCCCACATCCTCCATACTGACAAGAACTATTGCGAAGCGAACGAGAGAATCGATCCATTTCTCTCTGCACACCTTGGTACACGCCCTCTCCGTACAGACGAAGGTCTTCAAGGGCAATACCAATCTCAGCAAGAATATCCTGCTGCTCCGCGGTAGGCATAAATCCAGGATCTCTGAGAGCGTCCGTATCTATACCTAGAATTGTAAGAAGACGGTCATACTCCATATTGTCATCCCATAGATCAACAAGCCCATCCACGTCCTTGTCCTGAGCAAACAGTTGATTTTTGAGATAGCTATTGAGCTTTGTTGCTAGCTCAAGTCCAATTGCCTCAGGTGAGGCATCATCCCCTGCACCCCATACAATCGCGCCATTTTCATCAAACTCAAACCCTATAGCCTTGAGCACGAATCCAAATGGCAGGTCTTGGATACCCTGCACCCGTGGCTGCTTGCTAATATGGTTCACCATGAAGCCGTCACCCGCCTTTGCATACAGCATGTGGCCATCTGGAGACTGTGGAGAAGAAACACTAATCACTTCTTTAAGAGGATTGGAACCAAGTACCTCTGTCCAACCAGTAGCAATATCATACAGAAGTGTCGGAAGAACAGGCTGCCCAACACTATTTTCCTCTACCTTCAGAAGTCGCTCTGAAAGAGTTGAAAGTCGAAGAGAAAGCGGAAGTCTCTTCACTTGTGTTCGATACGCAATATAGATGGTATCGCCATCTCGAAGCACCAAGTCTCTCAAGTACATCTGGAAATGCGATACCCCCATACCAGGCTCGTACGAACAGACATTCTGGGTCTGAATCGTACCGTCTGTCTTTTCAAGCACACACACAGGTGTCTGCACAAGCTGCTGCCCATCCGTAAATCGATCACCCAGCTCCATCACAAGCACCTCTGGATAGGTCTGCGGATCTGGAAGACCTGCACGTACATACGAAAGACGAATCACATGCTCCACACGATCTCCTACAAGGAGTCGCTCGGAATCATCCATATCTCGCATATACTTCACCGCTTGTACTCCCTGTCCAGCTGCCTTGGCAACAACACCCTTTCGTAGTTCCTCGGAAATTTGTGCACTTCGCTGTGAAACCACATCCGTAAAGAGACCAACCAGCCCCTTCTGGTCAGATTCCACACCAGAGCCACCATTGATATCCATATACGTACGCAGGAATCTAGTCGCCTGCCCAGCTAGCGTCACATATGGACTATTTGCCCTCACCAATCCCTTCATCGTCCCTCCATTGGCCTCTCCAAGGAAGCTTCGAAGGTAGTCCGCTCGATCAGCATTTTCAGGGGTAATATCCTGTCCTACTGCCTGCTTATTTGGATCATCATAACCTGCAGCATCTAGGGGACTCACAGAGTAGTTCGCCTTCTGGGCAAGCTCAGAAATAAGCGTGCTTGACAAATTGTCTGTAGTGTTCTCGACAAACACAATCTCAGGATTTCTAGGCTGCGTTCGAGGCACATTTTCAAAAGCCAAGACAGGTGTATGCCTCGTCCAATCTCCACGCACCGATGACTCATTACTATTGAAGCGTACATACACCTCATTCTCCATAGGTACGCCCTCCCAACTATCCACAAGTCCGATTGCCCTCGATGCAGCATCTGAGATAGGAAGGCTCTGTTCATCTCCATCTCCCTGAAGATTCACATCAAATCGATCAATCTCATCCACGCTAAAGCGTCCTTCCTCAGAGGAAGTCGCAGAGGCAATAGAGAAACTTTGCTCCTCCACACAATCATTGGATTCATTCACCGTAATCACCTTGAGCTCCTGATTCTGAGTTAAAAGAATGAGCTCATCATCTCCGTCCCCCTCCAAATCAGCCATCTCTACTTGCGCAATGCTTCCTAGGTCTGGAAGTACCACACTACAACGAGCGAGTATAGTACTTGGATCCCGAGAAAGCTCGATCAGTGATCTATCTTCATGCTCAAGGTAAAAATTCGCTTCCTCCTGCTTGAGAGAGGCCTGCTTGGTATCCTTACGAGGAAGAATCACAATATTATCCCCACTATCCCGTCTCCTGAGCACCATATCCACCACACCCTCTGGCACATCAAAGATAGCTCCCACATAACGGAATCTCGCAGTAGGTTCTCCTCCTGTATTTCGAAGCGCATAGATCTGCTCTGATCCATCGGAGTACAGGATATCGTCACGCCCATCCCCATCATAGTCATAGGTGAGTATAGACGTAATTGGTGTCTCATGATGATGAAGGAAGGTTCCCACATCCTTCGTAAAGAATGCGTTTCCATCCTCCGTCTCTTCAATACCATTATGTATTCGAATGACAGGGTCCCCGAGATTTATCAAGGTATCCGAAGCATATGGAAGTGTACTCATTCCCACATTGTTTCCCCCTGAGAAAAGAAGCATATTCTTAAATTGTCCGACGTAACCAATCCCCTTACCCATTGGAAGCAGTGCATCCTCAACGCCTGGAGCAATACCTCCAAGCTGCTCTGCCGGAGAGTACTGCATAAATCGATCTCGAAGCACAAGCGCCGCAGAGTTATTTGAAGAAGAACCATATAAGCCATAATCAATACTATAGCGATCCCTCTCCGGTGAATTCAGCTCCACAAAGATTCCATGCCCATTGTAAAGATTGAGGTATTTGGTCAAACTATCTCCTCGCCGAATAGGTGGAATACGGCCTGGAGACGGAAGGCTAGTACCAGGCTGCTGCGCACTATACACCGTTGGTAAGGACACATGCATACGCGCCAAGCTATCAAGTGTCACGCCAAGGTAGGTATGAGAACCAGAAAGACTAGAAACCTCAGCTCCATCCGTAAGCAGTGGCCTAAAGTTTGGCGTCCACACAGCTTGTTCTTGATCAATGCTCCTCTCGGTCAATGGCTCAAAGGTAGAACCGGCGAGGTTTGTGCGAAGATTTGATCCCTCTGGCAATTCAAGAAGGACCAATCCACTCGCCTCTGATCGGAATGGATCGGAGAAGAACTCAGCCAAGCGCAGCGACCCAAGCATGATTGATCGCACAATAGTAGACTGTGCAATCTGCCGCATGAGTGAGGCAGAAGTTTCAAATCCTTCCGTGAAGCTCGCTAGGTTCATCGAACTATCCAGTTGCCCAATATTGTCAAAGGCAAGATATATCGTATATCCAGAATCCGTCACCTCTGCCTGTAGAAGAGAATCTCCCTGTCTCCAAAGCACTCCATCACTCTGCAAATTCGCCTCTTCAAGCGTTGCGAGTGTATACATTGGTACAGCCTCAGGACGCGTAAGGCGCATGCGAGCCACCTGAGTACCATCCACGAGGACACGATACTGAGACTCCTCTGGCGTCAGAGATTCCAGTGCCAAGCTAGCTCCTCCGAGAGACCATCGCGCTTCATCGTGATATACATCGACAAGGGAGGTCGCCACAGCATCGCTCTCTGCTGATGCTGAAGCACCTAGAACAAACTGCGTTGCTCCTTGAAGCACCAGCCGCAACGGCCCCTCTCGAAGCTGACTACCTGGCTCAGAAGTGAACTGAGACACCTCTTCTCGTGAGATGGTTGAACGATCAAGTTTCACAGAAGCGCTAAAGCGTGAAACTGTTGGAGTTGAAAGCTTAGCAAGTACATCCCCAGTGGACACCTCAACAAGAAGTTCACCCTCCTCCTGCGTGCTATCCAGCAACCTAGACTCATATCGATCATCCAATATTACAAAGGAACGACCATCTTCACGCACCTGAGCAATACGATCTCCAGATCTACGAAGAAGATAACCTTCTACATCCTCAGCATCCACATCCCTTCGCACCTGTAGAAGTGTAGTATGTAGAGCCATAGCCTCTATAAAAGTCTCTTGCCCTTCTCGAAGAGTAAGCACTGGCTCGTTGCTAGGTCGCACATAGATGCCATCCGCAGCGAAGGTAGCAAGAACTCCTGATGTCTTCAAAGTGATTCCATCCTTCGCCTGAGCAATCTCTGTAATTGCGCCAGTGCGTACAATGCCATCTTCCAGAGCAAGAGAAGGAAGTTCTTCTCGCCGCTCACTAATGAGAATCTCCTTTTCAAATTCGTCTGCACTAAGTGATTCTGCGTAAAGTCGGACCACCGCCTCACCCAACTCCGGCACTGAGTACTCACTACTATCCAAGCCTACTGCTGGTTGAATACGGATTTCTGAAATACTACGCTCTCTCCTTTCCACCTCCTCTACCCTTGATCGAATCACTAGAAGCAATGTGCCGTCCTCACCATAAAGCTCACGCACCTCAATCACTCCAGCTAAAGAAGTCTGTAGAGAAGTATCTGGAGCAGTGGCTTCAAAAGCAAGATCCTCCTTGGAGAATACACCGAGAAGAGAATTACCAGCCCGCTCACTATCTCGCACCAAAATCTGGTCCCCCACATCCTCAAGGACAACGCGTTCTACCTGCCTCGAGAAAAACACTTCACCAGGTTGCACAGAAAGAGAATCCGAAAGTGAAAAGTCCGTATAGCTTCGATCAAGTGACACAGAGACCTCTGGCCAAAGGAGCACTTCCGCCAAAATATCAGCTGCGCCCTCCTTTCGGAGAAGTAAGCGAGAAATTTCAGTGCCAGGCTGTTCCTCCACCGTATACCCATCTGCAAGCTCACGCACGGAAGATGTAAGATCCGAATCCGTTTGCGCTCGCAATAAGGGAACATTTGTTTGCACAGCTGGCAGGCTCGTTGCCTTCCTATCGAAAACAAGCAAGTACCCATAGCGCTCAAGAACCACAATGTCCTCGCTTTGCATAGCTACCTGGAACTCGTTTCTCTCAGGAAGGAAGGTATTCAAATACTTATATTCACGCTGATACGCTCCCTGATATACCCCCGAAAGCACCTCCTCAGCATCAAGCGTAAGAGAAAGAGTCATGTACCCAAGTGTTTCCTGAAACTCCACACTACCCGATCCATAGACTGAAGACTCCAAAGTTTCGAGATGTACAAGCGCTCGCAGGCGAGCATTCTCAAGATTTTCCTCTCGAGAAAGCGAAGTAACAGCACCATCCATTGTCAGCACATATCCATCTGCAAGATCCTCAAAGGCAACAGAAACGGAAGGTACATCCGTAAGCACAAGCTCCACAGATGCAATTTCTTCACCTCGGTATTGAAGCATTCCCTCAATACTACTTGATGCATTGTATGCTGCACCACTTACAACCAAAGCTACGTCTGGAGCAAAGACAAACGCTCCATCTCGTAGCCCAAAGAGCAGTGTATCCCCCTCATACAGACCACTTCGAACGCGAGACACACGATACGCAGAATTTTGAGGAGAAATACGTAGATGTGAAGTGCTAAGCAGGTCATCCGTCACCGTCAATCCTGCACCTGAACCTGCACCTGGTACAAACTGCACCCTTCCAACAAGCTCATTTCCCTTCAACAATTCAAGAGAAAGCACATTTCCAGCTTGCACGCGCCATGCAAATCCTTCCTCACAACTCGTCATTTTTCCCTCAGGCGAAAGCGTAGCCACCACATGCTGCGTAGCTCCTCTAGCAGCTGAAAGTGCACATACCGAGAGCACATCCTCTGACTGAGCACCAGAAGTGATAATACGAAGATCACCATCTACCTCTACAGTAAACTGCCCTCCCGTATCCGGATCAATAAAACTAGATGTATCCACATAAAACCCCGCACCACTATCTGGAGATTCATCTGGAAGCAATGTAATGATACGAGCTGGATGGGCAGCATACGAATCACGAAGTGTTCCAAGAAGCAATGAATCTCGACCACTTCGCTCTGATGCACCTAAGGTAGAAACAAGCTGACCACCTGCATTCACCGTAGATGTGAATGCAAGGGAAGTATCAGAGTCCGCATTCTCATTTTGTGACTCTATTGCATCTTGCAGAGATGCTCCTTCAAAGAGTTCTTGCGTAGCTCCTATGGTAAAGCGTCCTCCTTGCCCCATAAAGACCTTGGTCAATCGATCATGGTCCTGACCTCCGACTAGAAGACGTGCAGATGGATGCCGCAGCTCCATATCACCAGCATCATTCATAGTAGCAACTGCTGTCGAAAGTACATCAAGCCGGAGCCTTGCAGAAGCTTCGTCAATAGAGAAGGAAGCAAGAGGTGTCTCCTGCGACCAACGTACGCTCATTCTTTCACTCGAATCCGAAAGGAATCGATCATCTATCAGTAGGGAAGCCGTAAGTCCCTGCTCTCCCCTTCGAAGTTCATACTGAACACTCTCTCCTAATGCATCCAATTGCAGCTCAGTTCCTTCCGTAGGAGCCACTACACCAGTAGCTCGATCCACTCGAGCAAAGAGCTCATCACCAACATACAAGAACAAGGTACGATCTGTTTCCTCAACTCTAGCTCCCTCCCCTGTAAGACGAAGAGTATCCGCTCCAAAAGCCTCATCTGCCACATGAAGGTCAAGTGTAGCAATATGCAGCGCATTAAAGTACACACCAAGACGAAGTGTATTTCGCCCTTCAAGCGCAGGAAGAACTCTGTATGTAATAGCATCCTGTGCAGGCTCCAAGAAACGATCTCCAGAAAGCCACACCTGTGCCAAACAAAGAGGCGCAATACTTGTAAGTCCACTACAGAAGAGTAATTGTTCTTCAGAATCCGGATACCCTGGGACAAAAGCTCCAGCATAGTACCCCTGCACAGCGGAATCTCTG
>JAUIFW010000049.1 GCA_030430105.1 bacterium
GCTTGTGTCATAGAAATGCATCAGTTGGCGGAGGAACTCTTTGCACAAAAAAGGAAGAAGGCCTTTGAGGGACTTCATATTCGTACTGGGGTGGCTCTTGGCACGGCTGTGGTCGGAAATTTCGGCAGCGAACAGCGCTTTGACTACACGGCCATGGGTGATGTTGTCAATCTTGCCTCCCGCCTGGAGGGAGTAAACAAGCAGTACGGAACGAGCATTTGTATCAACGCTGCGTTGGCACAGAGGCTTCCAGACTTTCCTCAGAGAAAACTCGATCTGATCAAAGTAAAGGGCAAGACCCAAGCAACACCTATTTATGAGCTCCCACATGCCGAGGTAGATGATGCTGTCTTTGCCTCTTTTGCAGACGCACTGGCTCTCTATATGGATGCTAACTTTGCTGAGGCAGCGGTTATCTTCAAGAAACTCCGTGCAAAGGATTCCCCCTCAGCAATATTCTACAAGCGATGTGAGGCGCTTTTGGCTACACCTCCATCAGAATGGAAGGGGGTGTGGGAGATGAAGTCTAAGTAATTGACAAATTACAATATATGTATATAAATAAATAAAAGAAATATTTAGGAGGTACTATGTGTTTATACTCATAGACACTGCAGAAGCTAGGCGCAAGGAAGATGCTTTGGCATGTACTATAGATTGGAGTAATCAGACGTTTAGTATTGCATGTGCCATACCAACTCTTCCTTCTCACGTGGAACTAAAGCGTGCTGCGAGACTGGGGCTTAGATATAGATCATCTACAGCAAAGAAATTCTTTGGTGCCAATTTTGGCTTCATGGTTGATAAAGAGATACCCTCTATTGTGCTTCGAGCTGAATATTCGTTTGAACTCGAGTTACTCGGAGTAGATTTGGCCTTTGAAACCATATCGGTAGCTGCTGAATTTGTTATAGAGACTCTAAAAGAATTGCATTTCAGCGAGCTTCAAATGCCTGTGCTACATTCCCTATTTACAGTTTCTGAAATGGAGTATAGGCGAGCGCATGGACGCGCTTTGGACTTTCACGATATGCGCCGATCATCTCGGTTCATAAAATCAAGTAGGATGTTAACATTTGCTGGAAGACTTATTTGCTATGCATTTGCATTTTACAGCATTAGGGAGCAGTTGGATGTACTATTCCTAACTTATGGAATGGACGGTCTAGATATATCCTGGGAGCCACGCGAGCATTTTGGAGTAAGGCGCCCCATCTATTCTAATATGTTTTCTCCAATAAGTAAGGGGTGGCATTACATAAATTATCTCCAGGTATTTTCGCGACTTATGGAGATAGAGCCGTTATTCACACCCTTGCAGTTCAGGCAATATAGTGTAAAATTGCACTCTCTCCTGGGAAAAAAGAGGAAGGCTATCGCACGAAAGGATACAATCGACCCTCTGAGAATATCATACGATAGGCGATCAGGAATACGCATAGATAAGCAACTAGCCTTAGATGGGTTAGTGCATCTAGTACTCCATTGCCCAACTGACACCCTGGAAACTCTCCTAGGTAACAGTAGGTTGAATGAGTATGTGCAACTTTTGCAGTTTGGACTAGTTCGCTCAGACAGCAGAGCCTACCTCTCCTCAAACACTGCAAGAATGCAGAAGTTTATCACTAAGCTCACTAGCTCCACTTGGATAGTGCAGTTGATAACAGAATCCCTACAACAAATGGATGTTGTGGAGATACAATGGGAGGGAACTGAGGAAAGTACTCACGTCTCCTGTGCCTATAATGATGGGCAAGATAGTTTCGTAGCTACAGCGACATCAGAGTCACTTGAGGAGGCACTAGCAGAAGCGGAAAAACAAATGATTTACACCTACTTTCAAGTATAGGAATGTAGAGTCTTGGCAGCCAAACTGGCTGCCTTTTTTTGTTGTTTGCAATATTCACATTATTATGCTATAGTATATCTTCAAGAAGGAGTTACACCCACCCCCTCCATGGCACATGCAGGGACAACAACGTGGCATGAAGGAGAGATCCTATCGCAGTAAAGCAACGATAGAAGACACAGAGAACTTTGGCTCTAGCCTGCAAGGGAGCATACCCTTCAGTGAGCGAAGGCCCCCTCTTCCCCACCTCTCTCCCTCAACTCCTTCTTGATTTTCCACTACGTACGCGTAGTGTTTTTTTGTTGTTTCTAATTATCTACTATGAAGGCACTTCGCATTCTTACTCTACTCTTTCTTTGCATTCCAGCCTGTTTCGCCTTCATAGACGTGAGTGGGAAGTCCCTCGAGGATAAGGCTATTCAAAACCTCTTTCTCTACGGAGTCGTTGATGGGTATGAGGATGATACCTTTAGGCCGAGCGAACCCATTTCTCGAGCAGAATTTGTAAAGCTTGCCTACAGTGTAAAGGAATCCTTCCCTGAGGATATCAATGCTTGTAGGTTTTCTGATGTCACGCCAGGTAGTTGGTACGCGCCATATGTCTGCACTGCTTCCAAGGATGGTATCGTGAGTGGATATGGTGATGGGACCTTCGGGCCAGCCGCAGATATTACCAGGGCAGAAGCTTTGAAAGTAGCACTTACCCTTATGGACCGGGAGGTTCCGGACAGCTTCCGAACCCTTGGATTTCAGGATGTGAGCGCAGACAGTTGGTATGCTAAGTACGTAGCTTATGGAAAGGGAGCAAGGGTTCTCGACTTTCTCTATGAAAACTTCAGAGCAGAGCTTCCTGCAACACGAGGCTTTGCTGCCCAGTTACTCTATAGACTAAAGGTTACTAAGGATCAGCGAACGCCCGTCTTTACCCCTCATGCAGAGACCCAATGGCTACTTGATACAGGACTAAAAAGAGAAGGTGTTCCCGTGGAAGCCTTTGAACAGGATGAGTTGGTGAAGGACATCTTTGATTTCCTTTCCTATCACCCAGATTATGAGCTCATAGACCCTGACGCATATTATCGAGGAGCACTCAAGGGTATGGTGCAGTCCCTTGGTGACGAGTACACAGTTTATGTAGAGCCTCAGGATACCGAGGCATACAGTACCGCTCTCTTTGGAGCCTTTTCTGGCATAGGTGTTGAATTTGCCCCCCATGAACTGGGTATCATAATTCTTCAGAGTTTTAAGGGAAGTCCGGCTGAAAAGGCCGGCCTCAAGGCTGGAGATATTCTCACCCATGCAGATGGTGAGTCACTGTCTGGGAAAAGTAATGAAGAAGTCTTTTCGCTTGTTGCTGGTGAAGAAGGTACAGAGGTTGTGCTCGATCTTATCACTGCTGACGGTGAGCTAGAGACTCTTACCGTTACGAGAGCACACATCGATATCCCAACCATTTACTTCGAAATGCTTGAGGGTGATATTGGGTACCTCGATATTAGTATGTTCTCTGGCGAGACGGTGAATGACGCACTCGACGCACTTGAGGAAGCTGGGGACATGGAGGCAATTATTCTTGACCTCAGGTACAACGGTGGTGGGCTTGTATCAGGTGCAAGAGGCCTTGCGTCACTGTTCTTGGAGGATGACCTTGTGATTACCTCCTTTTCAGATGCAGCAGGAAATACCCAGGAGCTCGACAGTGTCTACCTAGGTGCTAGGTATGATGTGCCCCTTGTTGTACTCATGAATGAATACAGTGCTTCTGCTTCTGAGATGGTTGCAGGTGCCCTGCAGGACCATGCCCGAGCAACGATTATAGGAACTCCTTCTTTTGGTAAGGGCTCTATGCAGGAAGTAATCACTCTCTTTGATGGGTCACTCCTCAAGCTTACAACCAACTACTGGTATACGCCAAATGGCAACCACGTGCAGTTTGATATGGATGGGATCCAGCCAGATGAGCTTGTGGTGGATGAGGTGGATACGGAGGTGGATGAGGTGTTGGAAGCTGCGAAGCAGCTTCTAGGTCTTAGGGCTTAGGGCTTGGGGGCTGGAGGGCTATTCGGTTGATACGTCTCCGCCCCCAACCAACGCCTGCTCCAATGTGTGCCACGCAAGTGACGCGCACTTCACCCTTGCGGGGAACTCGTGTACGCCTGAAAAGACGGTGAGTTTTTTGGGGATTCCTTCAGCTGGAACATGCTACCCAGAAGCATTTGTACCTCTTCCACAGATTTACCCTTTACTGCTTCTGTTAGGAGTGAGGCAGAGCTTTGTGATATTGCGCAACCCACTCCTTTAAACTTTATATCTTCAAGGACCCCTTTCTCTACCCTGAGAGTTATGCGAAGAGAATCACCGCAGACAGGATTCCTCCCTACTCCTTGATGAGAGCAATCTGCAAGCTCACCCTCGTTACGAGGATGCTTGTTGTGATCCATGATGAGCTGCCCGTAGAGACTGTTTAGATTCATACTTGAAAGAAAGTTTTGAGTTCTTGCAGTGCATCTCCAAGTCGCTGCACTTCTTCTACCGTATTGTACGCCGCGAGGGATGCTCTCGCGGTAGCTGGAACACCAAATCGCTTCATCACTGGCTGCGTACAATGGTGGCCAGCCCGTATAGCGATCCCCTTACTATCGAGGAAGGTTCCTATATCATGAGCGTGAACCCCTTTTACCACAAAGGAGTAGATTGGCGCTCGATGCTTTGGCCCAAGCAAGCGTACTCCATCCATAGAAGAGAACAGTGTATCCATTGCTTCTATTAGGATAGTTTCTTGTGCTACTATCTCATTTCGATGTGCCATGATGTACTCTAGAGCCTTTGCCAATGCAATTGCCCCTCCCACATTTGGCGTTCCTGCCTCAAATCGCGTAGGTGCCTTTTGATACTCTACCCCATTAAAATCCACAGAGAGAATCATATCTCCTCCTCCCTGATACGGTGGCAGACTATTCAGTACATCCTCCTTACCATAGAGCACTCCAATACCCATAGGAGCAAATACTTTGTGCCCTGTGAATGCATAAAAGTCAGCATCCAGATCTACAACATCAACGGGCATATGCGGAGCAGCTTGACTTCCATCAATACATACCTGTGCGCCATGTGCATGGGCTATTTCAATGAGCTCTTTTACTGGATTGATTGTCCCTAGGCTATTGCTTATGTGAGGAATATTTACAAATCGAATCGTGTGATTTTCAAAAAGCTCCCTGTACTCTTCCAGGATCAACTCACCTTCGTCATTGATAGGGGAAACGAGTAGCTTGAGTCCTTTACGTTTTGCCACTTCAAACCACGGCACAATGGAGGCGTGGTGATCCATCTCTGTAAGAAGGATGGCGTCTCCGCTCTGCAGCATTGCCCCCACTGAATGAGCAAGCAGATTGAGTGCTTCTGTTGCGTTCTTGGTGAAGACAATCTCTTTTGCTGATTTTGCTCCAAGAAATTTCTGTACCACCTCACGCGCTGCATCATACTGGGCAGTAGCTTGGCTGCTTAGGGCGTACACACCGCGGTGTACATTTACTCCCTGCGTTTCATAGAATTCCTTTTCGGCCATGAGTGCCTTCGCTAGCTTGGCGCTTGATGCACCATTGTCAAAGTAGGCGAGTGGTTCGCCGTTCATCGTTTGACCTAGTAGTGGGAAATCTGATCGTTGTAACATGTATGGTTCTTAAGGTAATGGTCTGTGGAGCTTGAGAGGTGCCCCCACTTTCGTATCTAGTCCAGGCGGTCATATATGGCAGAGAGTGCGCCTCGGGCCATAACTTCCTTCGCCTGCATCTCTCCAATTCCCCTACTGGCAAAGTACTGGAGGTCCTCTTCTCTAAATTGCCCAATTGCAGCCCCATGCGTACAGGACACCTCATCCGTATCCACAATGAGTCTTGGGTCTGCATGCATATGCCCTGTCTGGTGGAGGAGATAACTTTGTGTTCTCTGATCCGAGGTGGATCCATCTGCTCCTGGGTAAACTTGCACTGTCCCATGATAGAGGGCTTTAGCTTCCTCCTCTAGAGCTGCGGCGATGTGCTGGGTACTTGTGGTATGCGGAGCTTCGTGATGCACCCACGTACGGTGTGCATGATTTGTGGCTACTCCCCCCTGTACACCTGCGTAGAGCTCTAGCGTAGCCTCTGCGTTGCGCAGGTGATAGGCGGCTTCTCTGTGAAGTTGCTTACTCTCTCCACTCAAGATCACATGATGGAATGCACCCTGCTTCTCCAGTGCATAATTCTCGTGCCAGATGCCTGAGACTTTTCCTGTCAGTTCTTGGAGATGAAGGTCCGCAAGGGTACCAACCTGAACTTCGCGGTGTTCGAACACCTTTGGAGACTGCTTACTCTCTACGTGATGCTCTACCTGTATATGCGCTGATGCTTCCTTTCCAAGTTGTATCCTTGTGACCATACTTAACATGGCCTGATCTACTCCTGCATACCATTCGTACTTGATGATCAATGGATCCTCGAGCATGGTTTGCTCAGGTATGTCTATACCAAGATATGCAGTTGCTCCAAGTAGGAACGAGGCATCTAGACTACTCATTGGATGCAAGTTCTGCTTATGCATCTCCCCTGAAATATAGCGCATCCACTTATCGGTTACCGTAGAAGTAGCAAGATCAATGTGCCCATTTCGAAGAACTAAGGTATTCGGTGCGACTTCCTCACTCTGATTTGCACGCTGCGCTCCGATGAGCAGCACCGGCTTCATGCTGTAGAGTTGCCTGAGTTCTGCATATTCAAAACCTTTCTCCCTCGGAGAAGGTAGCGGCTCAGCAGCTCGTTGCATGAGTCGATCATACTGCTTTTCTAGAGCTGGGTTTGCTTCTAGTACCTTTGCTTTCTGAGCAACAAGTTCTTGAATAAATGGCTTATGCATGTTCTTGGATCAACATATCATATCCTTCCTTCTCTATGCGCGCCGCCAAGGTCGCATCTCCTTGCTTGATGATGTTGCCGTTTGCCAAAATATGCACCACATCCGGCGTCAGGTATTCAAGCACTCTCTGGTAATGAGTAATCATGAGAACACTGAGCTCGGGTCGCTCTGCTCGTATAGCTTGAAGACTTTCGCAGATCGTACGCACGCCATCGACATCAAGTCCTGAGTCAATCTCATCGAGTATAGCTACCTTTGGCTCCAGAAGGGCGAGTTGTAACATCTCGTTGCGCTTTTTCTCTCCTCCAGAGAACCCCTCGTTCATAGATCGCTCCATATGATCCTTCGTTAGTCCCACGGTCTTTCGTTTCGCCTCGAGTAGCTCCTCAAAATCAAAGGCGTCCATGGGATCTTCTCCGCGATAGGTACGGATCTCATTGAGTGAGGTTCTCAAAAACTCCTCTGTGCTCACTCCTGGAATTTCTAGTGGGTGCTGAAAAGAGACAAACAGTCCTTTCCGACTTCTGACTTCAGGCGCGCTCTCTGTAATATCGTCCCCATCTAAGGCAATGGATCCTTTCGTCACCTCATAAAATGGATGCCCGCTGGCCGCTGAAGCTAGCGTACTTTTTCCTGCTCCATTTGGCCCCATCACAACGTGAAGCTCACCTTTGCCTACCTCAAGATCAATCCCCTTCAGGATCTCTTTTCCTTCCCGCTCTACATGTAATCCTCGAATATTCAGCATTATCCAATACTATGTTCTAAAGTAAGTCCCAGCAGTTTTTGACTCTCCACTGCGAATTCCATAGGAAGCTCTGAGAGTACCTCCTTGCAGTATCCGTTCACGATGAGCTCTACAGCCTGCTCGTGACTCATACCACGTTGCATGCAGTAAAATAGCATGGCTTCGTCCAACTTGGAGGTAGTCGCCTCATGCTCCACACTTGCAAAGGGAGTTTCGTTTTCAATACTTGGGAAGGTGTGACTTCCTGCATTTTTCCCAATGATCATAGAGTCACACTGCGAGTAATTCTTTGCCCCCTCAGCCTCTTTCATGATGCGCACGAGTCCACGGTAGGTACTGCTACTTTGGTCTGCGGCAATACCCTTAGAGACGATGCGGCTTCTCGTGTTCTTTCCCTTGTGAATCATTTTGGTTCCTGTATCTGCCTGTTGTTTTCCTTTGGTGACAGCAACGGAATAAAACTCCCCAATGGAGTTATCGCCTTTTAGCACACAGCTTGGGTATTTCCAGGTAATGGCAGAACCTACCTCCACTTGCGTCCACGAAATCTTTGCAGACTCTTC
>JAUIFW010000050.1 GCA_030430105.1 bacterium
AAATAAACCTTCCATATGACTTTCTTCTAAGTCAGATAGTTTTCTTTCTAGTATGCTTTTACTAGGACGGACTATCAAGTAGAGCGGTACACCAATAAAAGGGGTACCTAGTGCGGTAACAACAACGCAAAGAATTTGCAGTATGGAATTGTCGATGAACCTACTACTGTCTTTTGCAATCCATATGATGCAAGCGATCCAGACAAAGCCGATGTAGACGAGGCTACCTAGCAGGAGGAACTGGAGCATGTCAGGGGAAAATAGTCCTGTGACTGCGGCGAGTTGTTCGTTCATGATGTTTGTAAGATCGGGTGCATTCTTTATACCAAGAATCATCAAAGCTTCCAATCAGGTGTGCTTGCTCAGACTCTCTGCTGGCACTCCACTATTCTTTCTTTCATCGATCAAAGAATTTCTTGAGTTCTCCAAGGGATAATTCTACAGAGCTGGTGCGGCCGTGGGGGCAGGTATGCCGGTTTGGGCTTTGCTCATAATCTTCGATGAGCTGCTCCATTTCTCGCATACCTAGGATGTCGCCAAATTTTACACTGCTTCGGCAAGCTGTGTAGGCACGCAGTTTTTCCTTGTAGGTGGAAAGCTCCGTGGAGTGGTTTTGACATCCTGTGCAGAGGCCGTCGAAGTCATGAATAACTCCTTCGAAGACTTGTAGTGGATCAACCTTTCCATGACTTAGTACGGCTGGTACGGCAGCAAGAGCGAAGGTTCCATCTCCAATGTCTTGCAACTCAAAGCCAAGCTCAGTGAAGTCCCCCATGTGTTCCAAGACAAAACTTTGCTCCATAGGGCTGAGCTCTAGGGGAAGTGGGGTGAGGAGGGGCTGTGCGTATTCCTCTTTGCCTGCTTCACTTGCTTTCAGGCGCTCGTAGGTGATGCGCTCGTGTGCGGCGTGCTGGTCCACGAGTAGGAGTCCTCCTTCTTTTTCTACAAGGATGTAGCAGCGCTGTACTTGTCCAAGTACCTTCCATCGAAAGGCTTCTGCTTCTACGTCGAGCATTTCTTTTGTGAAGGCTAGCGCTTGTGCCGTGGATACTGATTTGGATGCTGCGTAGGGTGAGGTGGCCCGGGAGCTTGGGTTGAAGGGGGTTGGTCGCGTCTGACGCGACGGATTTCGGTTTACGGTTTGGGGGTGGTGTAAGGGGAAGCTATCATTTGTAGTTTTTGGTGCTGTGTATTCTTGTTGTTGGTTCGCTGCTTTGCTCTGAGTTGAGCTGGCAAAATTTCTTTGAAGCCCTTCTTCGGTCGCTAGAAGTTCCGGTTTCATATTGTTTTGCTCAAAAGCCTGGGTAATGGCACCTTGCATGAGCTTGAAGATTCTTCCTGGATCTATAAATCGCACCTCGAGCTTTCTAGGGTGTACATTTACATCGACGAGCTCGGGTGGGATATGGAGGAATAAGACATAGTGGGGAGCGGCACCTCTGGGTACGAGCCTGCGGTAGCTCTCACTTATTGCCTTAGCAATGACAGGATTGCTTACACTTCTATTGTTGATGAACAGATGCTGATGCTTCTTTTTTGTTCCTGCGCTTGAGGGAGTTGCAATCCATCCTTTGACGACGCATTCAGAAAAGTCAAAGGAGAGGGGGACGGTGCTTTGTAGAAAGTTTTCTCCTAGAATATTTTTGATTCTTTGTTCTGTGGGTTCGGGCGAGAGTGTTAGTATTCGCTTTTGATTATGTTCTAGTACAAACCCAATATGTGGATGAGCCAGAGCAATATCCATGATGTGCCGATGACAATGCTGCCACTCGGTAGCTGGAGTCTTCATGTATTTGCGACGAACAGGCGTATTGAAGAAGAGGTCCTCTACGAGAATGCTGGTTCCATCGGGAAGTCCTGCGCTTTGACTGCTTTGCACTGTTTCACCTTCGCAGTAGATCTCTGTCCCTGCTAGATCCTCCTCGCGCTTAGTCTTGATGGTCATTTTGCTGACGGAGGCGATACTCGCTAATGCTTCTCCTCGAAATCCAAAGGTATGGATATGACCGAGGTCCTCTGCTGTGGAAATTTTGGAGGTGGCATAGCGAACAGGGGCGAGGGCTGCGTCCTCAGCACTCATGCCGCTTCCGTTGTCTCGAATGAGGATGGAGGAAAGGCCACCTTCTTCAAGCTCGATATGAATATGATCGGCTCCGCTGTCGAGTGCGTTTTCAAGTACTTCTTTCACGATAGACATGGGGCGTTCCACTACTTCACCTGCCGCAATCTGATTTTGGACGAGGGGTGGGAGAAGGGAAATAGCCATGTGTATCGAACGTAAGTAAACATGGATAGTGTAGCGATGTTGTTTGCGCTCGACAACGGGATTGGAGGGATTAGCGTTGGTGCTCTTTTTAAGAAGGACGGTGGGATTATTAAATACTAATTTCAAAATTAATAATTACTAATTAACAATCTTTTTATATACGGAGGAAGCCTTCTTATTCCTGAAGCTCTTTCGCTTTGATAAATGCAGCGATTCTTTTTGCTAATATTTCTTCCACTCCAGCATATTTGTGATTGGCGCCCTCTATGAAGTCTAGGTCCACATGCTTGGCTGCGTCATAGATTTTTGGAATGCGATCCTTGTGCGCAAACAGGTCCTCTGAACCAAAGAGTGCAAGGGTGGGGTCTGGCAGATGCTCAAAGACGTCGAAGTCTCTTGATTGGTCCCAATAATGGAAGCAGTCGAAGGGGCTATGTTCTTCAAAGTGATCTAGGAATGTCTGAGGGCTAACAGGCATGTGAAAAGCAAAGTTTTCAGGTAGGAGTGGAGTACCTTGCTTCTTTGCGCGTTTTGCTTCTTTAATTTTTTCTTCCCACTGCTCTTTTCCTCCGTACCAGAGGTGAGCTAGGCCAATGTCATCACAAGGTGAAACGAGTACTACGGCTTTTACCGTGCTTGGTCTCTCTTTTGATAGTGTGTAGGCGATTTTTTGGCAGCCGCTTGAATGTCCTTGGAGAAGGATTTCTGTGTATCCTAGTGATTCTGCAAAGGCTATGGCGCCGAGGAGGTCGTGATGACTGCAAGTAAAGAGCTCGTGTGCATATCCAAGGAGCTCGTCTGTTCCTGACCCAATATGCTTGTAGGATTTGAGGACTTCTGAGCCCCTGTTTGTGACGCTGAGGTAGTCGAAACCATGCTCTCCGTACATGCGAGCTAGTGGTTCGTGAAACGCCTGACTGTATGCTCTGGATGCCATGCCGTGGCTGTGGATGACTACGCGTGTTTTGCCGGTAAGTACACCAAAAGCATCAAGTTCGATGCCGTCAGTGCTCGTGAACTTGTGATAGCTTGTGAAAACAAGATGCATTTATGCAGACTTAGAGAGTAGAACCATGCTTGCTCCCTCTGGTGCGATACCTCCTGAGGAGTGCTTGTAGCTTCCTTCTGCCTCTGGGACAGTGAGTCCTAATTCTTTTGCTAGCTTTTCTACTTCTTCCTTTGATTCCCAGTAGGCTGGAATAACGATGGCAGGCTCGATGTCGTCGATCATAGTTTTAACATCTTTGATCTTTCGATCTTCTGTCTCATATACAGGAACAATCAAAATGTCTACATGCCCTAGCTTCTGTAGTTGCTTGGATGGAAGTGGGCTGCGTAGTTCTCCTGCATGACAGATGGTAACTTTATCTGAGGAGGTCATGCTTTGTACCGTGTGGATACAACCATCAATAACATCAGGAACTTCAACTCCTTCGAAAAGCAACCCTCCCACTTCGTATTCACCTGGCCAGTCTGCAATGTAACTTTCGTTCAATACGTCCTTATTGAAGTCATCGAGATAACTGTGGGTGAGCACAGACACGTCTGCTGCGCCTTTCTTGAGCTTCAGATCCTTGTAGGGATTGAAGAGGACGGTGAGCTTCTTATCTTTGATCTTGAATGCTCCCTTTGTTAGCCAAGTGATTTCCATAGGTGTATCGAAAAATATGCACGGCCACTCTACCGCGCAGCTTTGAAAAAGGCAAGCTGACCCTTATCCCTCGGAGGAGCTTTCTGATGCAGAATCTTCTGGAGCGGCACTTGGCCCCTGTAGGACAATTCCTTTCTTTCCTGTGTAGGTAGTATCGATGGTTTCCTCTACCTGCTCTCCATCTGGATAGGTGATGGTACGTTTCCACCAGGCGCTAAATCCACCTTGTCCATACTCCTTTATCACACGCTGTCCTGGAGCTAGATAATCGACTGTCTCCACAAAGGGGTCAGGTTCTGCGGTGTAGCCATACACATTGGGCCCAGCCAATTGCACAGATCTTCCATCATGTGTCCCATAGAAATTCGCATGGAGTGTTCTTCCTTCCATGTACATGTGGATAATCACATCTCCTGGGGTGTCATTTACAAACTGCAGATCTACGATGCCTGGATAAATGGTCGCGTCAGATCCCCATGGTGTGTAGTAACTGACAGCATAGGAATGCGCTTTTCTTTCAGTGATCGGTAGTCCTCCATCAAGTGCAGCTCTATAAACTGTAGAGGATACTTGGCAAACGCCACCTCCGTATTCTGGAATGGTCTTTGGCCCCTTGATTACGAGCTCTTTTTTGTATCCTGTACTTCACCGAGCTGCGTGTTGAAGGAAAAGGTCTCTCCCTTTGGAATGGTGTATCCGTTGAACCTTGCGAGAGCCACGCCGATATTATGAATTCGGGATTCTGTGGAGCCTGAAAAGTCTGAAACTCCTTCGGCTACGATGTCGAGCCTTGTTTCTGACTCGCCATCGATGAGCAAGACCTCTGGCTCGAGTTGTTGCATGGGAATTTCTAGTATTTGCGCATTACCATGGTATGCCTCTATGAGAAAAGCCTCTAGGCTGCTTAGAAGGTATGGCTCCTCTAGTGCGTATCCTTTTGCATTGTCGCCTTCTATGGTGAATAGATCATTTCCTGGAGTGATGCGCACATCGGATGCGGGGTAGGTGAGACTCTGTTCTTCTTTAGTGGTCTGGACGCTTTGCGTGATCGTATCTGCAATGGAAAGCTTCAGGTATGTGATACCCTCGGTGCTAGGTATAAACAGGTCATGTTCGAGGAATCCCTGCACTTCTTTTGCTTCTATGTACGCTTCGATATCTTCGCGTGTGAGTTCAAGCTGTACTCCTGCAGGGTTTTGAAGGAGTAATGGGTTTTCTGAAACTTTCTCTAAAAACGCGTTCCATTCAGTAAGTGATCCACCCAAAATATGCTCTCCAGCAAGAGTGCTAGGGAGAAGTAATAGGGTGCTTACAAGAAGAAAGAGAATACGTTTCACTATTTGCGTTTACCAAATACTAGAGCGCGCATGCCACGGAGTAATCCAGGCTTTTTTTTGGGTTCTTGCTTCGGAGGGGCTGGTTTGCTCTTGTCAAAAAGCTTCTTTGCAGAGCTAAGTGCTTGTTTCCTTTTTTCCTTTGGCGTGAGACTAACTCCCACCACAGAACCGATAGCACCACCGATAATTAAACCCTTTATTACTTTGTCTACTTTCTTTGTACGTTTCTTTATACGTCGTAGAGCCATGTACGTGTGTTAAAAACCGCCATAAGTATAGGAAAAATGAGCATTTTTGCAAGGTTTATCCTGGGATTTTCGCTGGAGATACTTCTACTTCTATACCTTGCAGGAGAGGGCTACTTTTCGTAGACTGTACGGGATTATTTTTCCCCCGAGCTATGAAAGATAGCCTAGCACATCTTCTGCAACAAAGTCGCAGGTCACGTAAGCCTGAGCAGAAGGATCTTACCTTTTGGACTCATGTTATTATCCTACTTCTCACACCAGTGTTTGCTGGAGTGCTTGCGGTCGGAGCCTATTCTCTTGTCTTGATTCAAGATCTTCCCAATGTGGAGGATATTGCGCAGTCGATACCTCAGTCTACGATTATTTTGGATCGTGAGGGCAATGAGCTCTATCGTCTTTTTGATGAGGAAAATAGAAAGTATGTACCGCTTGATCAGATTGCAGACTCCTTCAAGCACGCGATACTTGCCATTGAGGATCGTAATTTTTACACCCATCCAGGTATTGATATTGGAGGATTGATTCGCGCACTTACTACCAATATTCGAAGAGGTACGCAGCAGGGAGCTTCTACAATTACACAGCAGCTTGTAAAAAACTCTGTACTTCGTAATCCAGAGCAGACGATTAATCGAAAGATCAAAGAGGCTGTTCTCGCTTATGAGGTTGAAAAGCGCTACAACAAGGATGAGATTTTGGAGCTATATATCAACCAGATTCCCTTTGGTGGAAATTCGCATGGTATCCAGCTTGCTGCGGAGAATTTCTTCAATAAGGATGCAAAGGACCTTAGTATAGCTGAGTCTGCGATACTTGCATCGTTGCCAAATGGTCCAACGCTCTATTCTCCTTATGGCCAGAATGCGCATAGACTTCTTGGATATTGTGATGTGGAGGATGGGGCTGAGACGAGCGTAGCGGTGGAGACAGTTGAAACTGCCACTTCTGATGCATTTGTTTTGACGCTTCTCGCTACAGATAGAGTGTGGGTGAAGGTGCTTCCAGATGGAGATGCAGGGGCAAAGGAGGAGCGAACGCTTGAGCCAGGACAGCAGATTGAGGTGCAGGCAGATGAGTTCTTTAAGGTGAGTGTGGGAAACAAGAATTATGAACTCTATATTGGGGAAAATCAGATTAGCATCCCAGGAGAGCAGGTGTTTGAGCTTGCGAAGGGGGACTATGCGGATCTTATGACGGCTCCTGTACAACCAAATAGTGTACAAGATGGCATGCCAAAGGGCATTGCTGGATGTGACTCTATGGACGATCCCAACTATGTATGGGGACGAAAGGATTTTGTGCTTGAGGGTATGTTTGCTGAAGGGTATATCACGGAAGAAGAGATGCAGCAGGCTTGGCGGGAGACCCATGCTATGGCATTTGAGCGTCCAAGGGAGACGATTAAACACCCTCATTTTGTGATGTTTGTTCGGCAATATTTGGAGGAAACCTATGGAGAGGACATTGGATCCAAGGGGTACGTGGTGAAGACAACGATTGATCCAAAACTTCAAGAGATTGCTGAGCAGGTGGTGGAAGAAAAGGGTGCTATCAATGCATCAAGGAAAGGAGTAGGTAATGCAGCGCTTGTCTCAGTGGATCCAAATACGGGTGAGATTCTTGCTATGGTTGGTTCTAGAGATTATTGGGATACTGAGAACGATGGAAATGTAAATGTAACGGTTGCAAGGCGTCAGCCAGGATCAAGCTTTAAGCCTTTGATGTTTGCGCGGCTCTTTGAGGGACCGTATGGTGCTGGTTCGGTGTTCTGGGATGTGGAGACCAAGTTTGGTGGAAAAGCTCCGGACAACTATGATGGAAAGTTTATGGGACCTATGACTGCAAAGCAGGCCTTGGCGTACTCTCGAAATATTCCGCCTATCAAGGCGTTCTTCCTTGCTGACGGAGAAGAATTGTTCCTGGACTTTCTTGTAAAGATGGGATTTTCGTATCTCAAGTCTGAAAAGGAAGCATACAATGCTGACCTACCACCAGAGGAGCAGCGGCATTTTGGATGGCCTATGGCTATTGGTACTGCGGAGGTGCGGCCTCTTGATATGGCTACTTCCTATGCTGTGTTTGCTAGTGGAGGGTACTACCGTGAACCAGTGTCTGTGCTTTCTATCACTACGAGAGATGGTGAAATCATTGAGGAACTTGAGATTGATCAGGAGCCGGAGCAGGTGCTTGATCCACAGGTGGCGTACCAGATCACTGACATTTTGAGTGATGTGAATGCGCGCCCAGCAAGTCCGATGTGGCGTACAAACCTTTCTGTGCCGGGGCATTTCGCAGCTGCGAAGACTGGTACTTCCAATAAGCGATTTGGAGAGGTTATTTATCCTTCTGA
>JAUIFW010000051.1 GCA_030430105.1 bacterium
TAGGCCGAGGCGTAGCGTTTCTGGTGAGCTAGCAAACCATCGGTCAAAGTATCCTTTTCCTTGCCCTACTCTGTTCCCTTGGAGATCAAAGGTGATCACTGGTGTAAGCATACAGTTGATGAAACCTAGGTAGGGCTCTTCTTCTATGCAGCCTTCCGTATCATTGGTACTTGCTATGCAGCTAGTATTTAGGGGAAAGAATACGAGTTCTTCTCCCATGACTTTTGGTACTACGAGTTTGATCCCCATGGAATTTACCAGTCGTATGAGGTCTAGGGTGTCTACCTCACTATTTTTTGAGATATATGTTCCTACTACTGGAAGGTCGTATTCTTTGAGAAATCCCAGTGCATGATGTGCTATCTCCGAGCTCCATGCTGCTCGTTTTTCTGCACTAATTGCTTTGCGTTTTGCTCGGTATTCTGTGCGTAGCAGTGCTTTATTCATGGGCGTTGTAACAGGAACTTAGGATGGTTGAGGATGCTTTTAGGCTGAGGACAAAATCTGCTCCTTTGCTGGCAGGGCTTCCTTCGTGAACGTGACTTAAGAGACACCATGGTACTTGTACCACTTTCTCGGTTTCTCCTGCAATATCAAGATCGGGAAAGGCATAGGAGTAGTAAGTAATCAGGCTTTCCTTCTCTTGGATTTGTTCACTTATGCGGAAGGTGCGAACTTGCTCTTTTCTACCTTCTTCAAAGAGTTCTCGCATGCCGTAGTTTTCAAATTGGGTGGTGGTTTGCACGGGATAGGACTGCCACCAGTGCCATTGGTACATGCTTGTTTCAGTTATCCAGAGTATTCCAATCGCTAGGCATAGTGCAGTTCTCGCTTCCTTGTGTGGGATGGTCCAAAGAGTTCGAAGTCCGAGTACTGCTAGTGTACAGATTGGGATGACTACGATCAGTACGCGAAGTAGATGATATGGTTCGGTGAGTGCTGCTGCGATGGGGGTGCTGACAAGTATTAGTACGATGAACTGCCAGCTAGGGTCTGTTCTTTTTTTCCAGAGGGCTGCTCCTGTCCCCAGGATGAAGAGTATTGTCAGAGCGATGCCGAGTACTCCTCCAAAGCTACTGTGATGCCTGAGATTTGGGTCGCCCTGTAGGAAAAGGAACAAAGGGTCAAAGTAGGATAGGTAGTTTGCTCCGAATTGGAGTGCTTGCTCCCACCACGGGGAATCTCCTAGAAAGGTGATTTGCTTGAATCTCCCGAAAACTGCCTCGGGAACATACAGCATGCTCCAGAGCAGAGGTAGGCTTCCGATACTTCCTCCAAGCATACACCAGAGCGCTTGTATGTATCTTTTCCCTATAATGAGTAGCGTGCAGAGAAGGACAATGCTGAGGGGGCTGAGAAGACGTGCTGTGGAGTAACTGTAGATGGATATCCCCCATGCAAGTCCGAGGAGGAGTGCTTGCCACCATGGCTTCTTTCCTTCTAGGTGTTTTGCAGACCATAGGAGTAACCAAGGCAGCATTGCGGCATGAGAAATTACTTCAAAACTGACTCGTGAGACCGTGAATAGCCATGGCACGGGAATGAGTAGTATCCACCCTATGCTTGCCCAGGTTTTGGATTTGAAGAGGTGCTTCCATAATGCATAGGATCCTATGCAGAGGATGAGGAACCAAAGGAGGCTAGTCCCTCGTAGGAGTAGATCACTTACTCCAAAGAGTTTGAAGAGTATGCTTGTACTGTAGATATAGATTGGATTTTTGTACTCACCAAAGGCTTCGAAAAAGAGTGGCCAACTATGTCCATGCTCGTCCAAGCCAGTGTGCGCGATGGACGCGGCATTCGCCCCAATAGAAAACTCGTCGAGAAATAAGCCTCTTGGTATGCTCTCTAAAGCAATCCCATGCATCAGAACCGTGAAAATGCAGAGGACTAGGATATGGAGGTGTTTTCTCATGCGATGAGTGGCCTATCTTTTAGTATGATGCCCAGCTCAGTCTTTAACTTCGTGCGAATCTCCTGCTTGAAGCTCGCTCTTGAAAACTGTGTGCTATGCATGCGTAGATGCTCCGGGTCCATGTGTTTTTCGAAGGCGGCTAGATCTAGCATGGCATTGTCCAAAGCTTCCATACTGTGGTCCTTGAAGTGTATTCCTGTCTTCATGTGTTCGACGGTTTCTAATGCTCCTCCTTTTCCAAAGGCCAACACTGGTACTCCGGCAGCTTGAGCTTCCACAGGTCCGATGCCAAAATCCTCCATGGATGGATACATCAGGGCTCTCGCCTCTGCTAGGTATTTCCATTTTTGCTCTTCAGTTACGTAGCCTACAAAACTCACAGTTGGCCCAGCTTTTCTCTCTAGTTCCTTTTTTTGTGGTCCGCTTCCTGCAATGATGAGGGGTATCTCTTTCTTCGTTGCCCATTCTACGATGGGAAGGATGTTTTTGTAGGGAGTGAGTGTAGACACGATAAGGAGGTAGTCTTTCCCTTTCCCTTTCACTCTTGGTCCAGGAATTTGCTCCACATCCACAGGTGGATAGACAATATGACTGGTGGTTTTTCGGTAAAATTTTTCGATGCGTCGCTGTACGGTGCGTGAATTACAGAGTAATAAGCCTCCACGCTTACTTGCTAGTGCATCCCAGAGTCTCGCTTTGTGCATCGATTTTGTGAGCCATATGCTCCACCATCCTTGTTCTTTTTTTGCTCCTAGGGATCGCTTGTACGCATGGGTGTAATCCCAGGCAAAGCGCATGGGAGAGTGTATATAGATGAGTACTTTGGTGTCCACATCGGTGACGACGCCATGGCACCAACTGCTTGAGTTCGCTATGACGAGATCATACTCTGAGAAGTCAAAGGACTCGATGATTTTGGGAAAGCTTCTATAGAATAGTTTTGTTGCTTTTTTCCCTACGATAGGAAGCTTTTTGAAGAGGTTGTACTTAAACTGTGCCCACTTGTTTACACGAATGAGTCCAAGGTGGCTGTACTTGTGTTTCACGGCTTTTAAGTCTGCAAAAGCTGTGTAGATATCCGCTTCAGGAAAGAGCTCCTTGAATACGGAAAGCACATGCTCTGCCCCGCCCATTCGTACCAGAAAATCATGAACTATCGCTACCTTCATCAACGGTGATTAAACATACGGGTCCAAGTGTACCCCACTTTTTCTGGCTTCGGTAGGGGTAGTGTTTTCTTTACTTTGCTATTTTAGACACGTATAGTTAGTCGCAATCAATGCTCTAGCCGACGCATATGCTTACACTCCAAACCATTTCGGATCGAGTTCTTTCTTATTTAGAAGTGCCTGATGGTGGTGATTCTACGCATATTGCTGCCATGATCGAGCATACGTTTGCATATGCAAAACGTGTGTATACAGGTAAGAAACGACTCAATGGAGACGATTTATTTACGCATGTGCTCAAGTGTCTTGAGTACTTACTTGAGATTCAGCCTGATATTCGAACGATACAGCTTTGTCTTCTTCATGATGTGCTTTCCTATGGAGGGGTGCAGCTCACGGAACTTCAGGGAGAGTTTGGTGAAGAACTTGCTGATTTGCTTGCCAAGTATGAAGAGCTCAAGAAGATTCGTGTGAAGCAGGATACGGCAGAGGAGGTTGATCACTTGCGTCAGATGCTCTTGGTGCTTGCGGATGATGTGCGCGTGATCCTGGTGAAGCTTGTTACAAAGATTCATGGGCTTGAGACTATTCAGGTGCTTTCAAAAAAACGCCAGCATATGTATGCGAAGGAGGCGCTCGAGGTTTTTGCCCCTATCGCGAGCCGCCTAGGTGTGTACGTGCTGAAGGTTAAACTTGAAGATGAGGCGTACCGTATTCTGCGGCCACATCAGTATGCGAGGGTACGAGCTGAGGTTATAGCGCTTCAGGAAGAATTTCCTCATATTATTGAGGAGAGTATGGAGAAAATAGCGACCCTTATGGAACTTCATGATATTCATGGAATGCTTAAGGGTCGAGTGAAAAGTATTTACTCTATTGCTAGGAAGCTGAAGCAAAAAGGCGGTATACATGTGGGAGAACTCCATGACGTGTTTGCAGTGCGGGCGCTTGTGGGTAGTAAGGAGGATTGTTACCGACTGTTCGGGCTTATTCATGGAAATTTCCCTCCTGTTACAGGACGTATCAAGGACTATATTGCCAATCCTAAGGCTAATAATTATCAGAGTCTACATACGACGGTTACTAATATTTATGAGGATAGGCCGCTTCGATCGGTGGAGCTCCAGATTCGTACCTACGAGATGAATGAAATCGCTGAGTATGGTATCGCTGCGCATAGCATGTATAAGGAAAAGGGGGCGTCGAGGATCTCCAATACGGAGGCATGGCAGGAGAAGCTTGCGTACCTTAATAAGCTGTACTCGGAGGAAGGTGGTTTTGATACGGCAACAGAGACAAGTATTGGTGATGCGGTTGAAAAAGTGTTTGTGTTTACACCTCGGGGAGATATCAAGATGCTCAAGCGTGGGGCTACCGCCTTGGATTTTGCCTATGCAATTCATACGGAAGTGGGACACACCTGTATCGGTGTGCGGGTAAATGGGCGTGTGGCTCCCTTAGATACCGTGTTAATGACGGGAGACTCTGTGGAAGTGGTGACGAGAAAGGGGCAAGAGCCAACAGCCTCTTCCTTGCTATATGTCAAAACTTCTTCGGCCCGTAGTAAAATTCGTACGTTTTTGTATGCCAAGCAAAAGGACGTATTTGTTGAAAAAGGACGAAAGCTTCTTACCCGTGCGCTTGCGGAAGATAGTTTGCCATTACTTGATGCGAAAAACACACTGATTGACCCCTATATTTCATGGATTGATCAGGAGCCTGGTCTCGAGACGAGGCTTCATGTGCTTGAGCGACTAGGTAAAGGGGCTATGGGCGTGCGCCATGTGCTTCGCCGCGTATTTCCTGATCATTACACGCAGCGTACGAAGAAGCTCTTGGATACGGCGAAAGCCAATGGAAAACTCATGGTGGATGGAGAAAAGGATATACCCTATGAATTGGCGGGTTGTTGTTTTCGAGATGGCGTGATTGATACCCTGGCGGATTTAGATTTGGTCGGGTATATTACGAGGGAACATAAGGTGCGTGTGCATAAACGCACATGCAACCGTATCCAGACAGGCAACCCAAAACGTTTTGTTTCTATTACTGCATAAGTATGCGATATCTCATCTCCTTTCTTGTTCTCTTTGTTGCAAATAGTGCTGCGCTCTATGTGCTTCAGATGTGGAATGTGGTGCAGATTCAAGAGGGATTTACATATCTCTTGTTGTTTACGATTGTCCTTGCTTTACTTCATACGTTTTTGAAGCCGATAATGAAGCTTCTGACATTTCCGTTCATTATCCTGACTTTTGGGCTTTTTTCCTTGGTGATCAATGGATTCTTGCTCTGGCTTACCGATTATATTCTAGGAGGGTTTCAAATCATGGGAGGGCTAGAGCTGGCATACGCGACGGTGCTCTTTACGGTGCTCCATTCGTTTGTGCATAATGTTATGAGTAGTAAGTAAAAAACCTGGGGGCTTTTTACTTACTACTCACTGGTCACAGATCACTGGTCACTTTTCACTGAGCTTTGCTCCCGCCTTCGGCGGATCGCGCAGTGGCTTAAAAAACTCAAATATCCCCTTGTCACAACAGGTGCTATTTTTACCATCATTAGTCATTAGTCATTAGTCATTAGTCATTAGTCATTAGTCATTAGTCATTAGTCATTAGTCATTAGTGATTAGTGATTAGTGAGACTCAATTCTCTCTTTCCATCTCCTTCGGAATGCACTAGACTGGTTCCACTTGTATATTCAATACTTCTATGAAGGAAACACTCGTGATTTTACAGTTTGTCTTTGCAATCTTGCTGAGCCTTGCGATTTTGGCGCAGAGCAAGGGGGTTGGACTTTCTGAAACTTTTGGTGGCCAGAGTGCAAGCTTTGCTACCAGCCGAGGAATCGACAAATTTCTTCATGTGCTTACTATCTTGCTCGCGATCGGGCTAGTGGTGAACACACTTGCATTTGCTTTTGTTAGCACTGTATGAGTTCTTCTTTTTTCAAGGGGGGTGTGAGGGCTTCTGTGGTTCTCATCCTCTCTTTTCTCGTGTTCGTTCTTTCTTCTTACTTTCTGACGCAGCTGTATGTGGCTGAGTCGAGCTATGAGTCTCCCTTACCAGGTGGAGTGCTCAGTGAAGGAGTAGTAGGAGAAGTGCGGGCTATAAACCCCCTCCTTTCTCAGCATAGTGAGGCTGAGGAGGATATTGTCTCATTGGTTTTTTCTGGACTTACCAAGTATGATCCAAAGCAGCGACGTATTGTTCCAGATCTAGCTACCTTTGAGGTAAATAGCAATGCAACGGAATTTACCTTCCGTCTTTTTGAGGAAGCAGTGTGGCATGATGGTGTCGCGGTTACCGCGGATGATGTGGTGTTTACCTATGAGTTGATTCAGGATGTGGACTTCCCGAATACATTCTTGCAGTCACGCTTCGCGAATGTGAAGGTGGAGAAAGTCGATGATAAGACGGTGAAGTTTGTCCTTCCTAGCTCGTATTATTACTTCCCTACCTCGACTACTATTGGGATTGTTCCAAAACACCTATGGAGCTCTGTGTATGCTTCAGATATTGTGGCGAGCCCTCTGAATAGACAACCTATTGGTTCTGGTCCGTATATGATGGAGGAGCCACTTAGTTCTAGTGAGACAGGTCCACAGGTGATTTCTCTTGTTCGCAATGATGCGTACTACGGGGATATTCCATATTTGGAAGGAGTTTCCTTTTATGTGCTACCTACCTTTGATGAGGTGTTACAGCAGCGAAATGCTCTTACAGCTATCAAGTCTATTCCTTATAGCTTTGTAGAGAATGTTCGAGATAGTGAACGATTTGACCTTCATGAGGTAATGCTTCCAAAGTATTTTGCTGCGTTCCTTAATGTGGAGTCAGAGTTCCTCCTTTCAAATAAGACACGTCAGGCTCTACAGCTTGCAACGGATAGATCGCATTTGTTTGAAAATGTTCAGCATTTGCGTGAGATCAACTCACCATTTCTACAACGAGATACAGAAAGCTGGGAAGCACAATTTTTCCCAGATCGTGCTGCGGGAGGACTTTATGATGCAGGGTGGCGCTTCCCTACCGATGAATTGGTAGAGTTGAAAAAGAAGAATTTGATTGCTGCCTATGCACTTACGCAATCTGGATCTCTTTTGACAGAGGAAACTGAGGTCGTGGAGGAAGAAACGGTGGATGGAGATGCTGAGGATGAGCGTGATACTACGACTGTTGAGCTTGGAATTGAGGATGAGACTACTGTGGCAAGTGAAGAGGATGGAACTGACGAGGAGACAGCCTCAGAGGTCGAAGAAGCTCCTGTGCAGCCTGACCTCAGTGGTATTGCCTTCGAGGATGTGACTATAAATGGGAAACGAGGTGTGGATCTGTTGGAGGAATATCAGAAGTATCGTGTTAATGAGGACGGTGTGGTATTTACCTTGAAGCTTGTGACCTTGGATAGCCCTTCATACCTCCAAGAGATGGCTGAGAAAATGGCTGAAGGTTGGGAGAGGCTTGGTGCAAAGGTTCTTCTTGATGTACAGCCTGCAGAACTGATCACGGAGACAATACGTAACCGTGATTATGATGTGATTCTTATCGGTCAGGAGCTTGGTTATGACCAAGATGTATTTGCGTACTGGCACTCTTCTAGTGCTAAACGAAGTGGATTTAATCTCTCCAATTTTAAGGATAATGATGTGGATAAGTAC
>JAUIFW010000052.1 GCA_030430105.1 bacterium
CCTGTGATTGTGGTGGCGAATAAGGTGGATAATAAGGCTATGGAAGCCAATGTGTTTGGCCTGTATGAGCTTGGGTTTGAAGATATTCATCCTATTTCTGTTTCCCATAAGAAGGGAATTGCGGAGCTGGCAGACATGATTGATGAGCGAGTGGCGACCTTGGGGGCTACTGGAGAGCGATTTGAAGAAGATCGTCATGAGTATGTGTGTAAGTTTTCTCTTGTAGGAACGCCAAATGTGGGGAAGTCGGCATTGTTTAATAGCCTAGCAAAGCAGGAAAAGGCACTTGTATCTGATGTGGCTGGTACAACGAGAGATAGTACGGATACGGAAATGGAGGTAGATGGAGAGTCGTACTTGCTTATCGATACAGCGGGTATAAGACGTCGAGGTAAAATTGAGAAGGGGATTGAGAAATTCTCCATTATGCGAACAGAGCGATCTATTCGTCGTAGTGATGTATGTCTGTTGGTCCTTGACGCTGGTAAGGGGGTGACCAAACAAGATCAGCATGTGGCTGAGTATGTGCTACGTGAAAAGAAGGGGCTGATTATCGTGGTGAACAAGTGGGACACGATCCAGGATTATGATGATTTGCCTGCAGAACTTCGTATGGCTCGAATGCATACACAGGACCTTATGGAGCTGTATATAGCGTATTTGCGATATAAATTTCCATTCCTCTCGTGGGCTCCGGCGATTTTTACCTGCGGAATTACAGGGAAAAACGTACAGAAGATCTTTCCTTTGCTTTCAAGTATTATGGAGGAGCGTGGGAAGCGTATTGAGACAGGGAAGCTCAACCGCTTTATGGAGCGAATTATTTCAAAGCATAAGCCTACAGGAGCAAAGGCGTTTATTCCTCGAATTAGCTACACGTCACAGGTTTCGAGTTATCCTCCGCACTTTGTGTTGTTTGTAAACGACAAGAAGTTTTTCCATTTTTCGTATACGAGGTATGTTGAGAACATGCTGCGTGAGAAGTGGGGGTTTGAAGGGACTCCGATTGTGGTGGAACTTCGAAATAAATCCAAGAAGACGTATGTGACGCCAAAACCGAAGTGGGATTAGGAGCGCCGTAGGCGCTCAAAATGACAAATTTGAAATTTCAGATTCCAAATAGCAAATAGCAAAGGAATAGTTGGTACGGCTTGGGGTTTGGTAACAAGGATTGTTGACGGGTAAGGGTTTGTGGGGCTTGGTTTGCTTGATTTTTCTCGTGAATGTGGTATAAAGAAATCATTTTTTTCTTCCTATGCACCAATTGATTCCATATGTACTGCTCTTGATTGGACTGGGTGCTTTGGTGTGGACCGGGGTGATAGCGGGCTTTGACCGGCTTCTTCGTTTGCTTCCTTTATTATTGCTTGGAAGCTTGGTGTTTTGGCGCGTTGGTCCTCTGAGTTTTTCCTTTTTGGAGCTTACTGTCTGGACGGGTGCCCTTGGTTACATGCTTACGCATGGGCTCCAAAAATCCTGGTGGTGCGATGCATGGGCGCTGTGGAAAGGGGATCGATGGTGGCGAAGCCCACTCTTGTATTTTGGTGCATTTTTTGTGCTCGCGACCCTCTCTCTCTTTGTGGTGCCGAAGGAAATGATCTTTCAAACTGGATTGATTGATTTTCCTGAGGAGGTGTTTGCAACGCGAACTATTGCTCTTGGGATATGGAAGGGATGGGTGATTCCTATGGTACTGCTTGGACTGCTTTATCCTCTTGTTTTGCAAAGGAAGCATGAGCGCAAGGAGGCTTTGTATGCCCTCGTAGGCGGGGTGCTAGTCTTGCTTGTATTGGGGCTTTTTTGGCGCTTTGGTTTAGGGTGGCAGGATACTTTGGATGGTCGCTTTGGTGGGGTGTTTGTTTCTGCCAATTACTTAGCTTTTTTACTGGTTCCTGCCTTGCTTCTTGCTGCCTCTTGGTGGTGGAATCAAAAGTCGCTTTGGAAAGGAGTGCTTGTAGGAGTGTTGCTACTCGGTGTTTTACTGGCTCGTTCCTATGCTTCTTGGGCTATTTTGCTTGTGCTTGCTTTTCTTTGGCTCTGGAGGCAGCTTTCTTCCTGGAAATTTCGAGCTGCTTTGGTGTTTGTGGGCTTGCTTGTGGTCGGGGGAATAGTAGGAAGAGAGCTTATGACAGAAAAAGGCCAGGCCTTTGTGACTGTGGAGGAGCGCTCTAGTACTTCTGTGCGGCTGCAAGTGTATGAGATTTCATCCGTATTGGCTCTAGAAAAGCCCTTGCTTGGATATGGTATGGGACAATATGAAGCGCTGTATAAGACGCAGGCGCATAGAATTTTGGGTGATCCGCCGTATGAATGGGTGATGTTGCACCCACACAACACTTTGCTATCGATGATAGTTGCCTTTGGTATCCTTGGAGGTCTTTGGTATTTGTGGGGGATTGGACTCTTTATAGCTCGGTATCGGGAGATTTCTGGCGCTGTCGTGCTTGTTTTTGTTTACTTGCACCTGCATGGATTGGTCGACACATTGTTTTGGAAGCTTGATCTTATGGTTCTTTGGGCGCTTTTTTCGGCCTTTCTCTTTCTTCCTGCCTTGCCAAAGGGGCAAGACTCCTTACAATAGGTGCATCTAGACTGTAAATTGGCCGTATGTACCAGATTTCTGACCTGAAAACAGGTGTGTGTATCGAACTTGATGGAACTCCGTATCAAGTGCTGGATTACCAGCATACAAAGGTTGCCCGTCAGGCAGGAATGATGACAACGAAGCTAAAGAACCTCCTTACTGGATCTACCAGTGAAAAGACCTTTAAGTCAGGGGAAAAGGTGAAGCCTGCGGATGTGGGATACAAGAAGTGTCAGTTTTTGTATCCAGAGGGGGATTCTTACCAGTTCATGCGTAATGATACGTACGAGCAGTTTGCAATTCCTTCATCTGTACTGGGGGATGCAACCAACTATGTGACAGAGGGAAGCGATGTTGATGTGCAATTTTATGGAGAACAGCCTATAGGTGTGCTTCTGGCCCCAAACATGGTCTTTGAAGTGGTAGAAACTGTTCCTGGAGTGAAGGGAGATACCTCCTCTGGGGGCTCTAAACCGGCTACACTAAACACTGGAAAGGTAGTTCAGGTGCCACTTTTCATCAAGGAAGGGGATAATGTACGAGTAGATACGCGCACAGGAACCTATATGGAGCGTGTTAATCTATAATTATACCACATTTTTTATAAAAAGTCTATTGCCTCCAGGGGGTGGTAAGGTAGAATAAAAGGGTAGGAAATCTTCCTACTCTTTTCTTTAAATCGGCGCTGTCTGCCGCTGAATCTACGGTGTGAGCCACTCTGGCTGTAAGAGAAGCAATCGCTCCCCATCATAGACATCAGTTTACTATAGGAGAATGCCTATAGAACCAACATCTAGAACCAATAAACATGCTCGTCGGCTCCGGCATAGAAAAATCTATGGGGCCAGTGACCAACGTGTGGTACAAGCACCAGAATCATCACTGATTCGCTCTTCAGTGCGCTCATTTTTCCGCGCATTTGGAACGCTTTTATCCCTCGGTGGTACAACGAATAAGGCTATGGTTGCCTTGTTTCTTGTTTTCTTTGGCTCTTCTACGATCCTTCCTTCGTTTGCTGCACTCAATAATTTGGATGCCGTATATGATGTTACTGCCTGTGGGCAAGGGGGAGAGAACTTTTCGGCGCCTGATGCGCAGGGCTTAGGGCTTGAGTCAGAGGACGATGGTTCCGAAGCTGAGGAGGGGGCTGAAGGTGAGGTGCCTGTGGAAGAAGTTCATGAGGGGCATATGGTGGAGTGTTTTATCCCTGTTGAGGATGAGTTTCTTCTTAGTTACCAAAGCTCAGATGTCCTTGTCTCTGCAAATGATGGAGTAATTGTGAACCCTACTGTAGCGGACGACTCAGGAAGTGTCTTTGAGGAGAACTCTGTAGAAGAATATGTTGTTCAGGAGGGAGATACTATCGATACTATTGCGGAGGCTCATGGGGTATCTGTAGATACCATTAAGTTCAACAATGGACTTAAGAGCGACACCATCAAAATTGGGCAGAAGCTAAATATCATGCCACTTGACGGTGTACTTATCACCGTGACAGGAGATGCGTCTTTGAAGGATGTAGCAAAGGAGCATGATGTTGATCCTGAGCTCCTAGCGGAGAAGAATGATGTGACGCTTCGTGCACAATTTAAAAAGGGAGAGCAAATTATTCTTCCTGGTGAAGATCAGTTAGCAAAGGCAAAGAAGCGAGCGGAAGAGGAGGAGAAGAGGCTTCTAGCTGAGGCTGCGAAGAAGCGTGCCGAGGCTGCGGCTAAGGCGAAGACTGCATATTCTGGTGCGGTCACTAATACAACATCTGCAGCATATAATCCACAAACGTTGAATGTGGCTACCGCTTCAGGAAAGAGCATGGTCTGGCCAACAAAGAATCCAGTGGTAACGCAGGGGTACAAGTATGGTCATGCTGCTCTTGATATTGCATATACTTCTGGAGACCATACGACGGCAATTGTTTCTGTGCTTCCTGGAAAGGTGATTAAATCACAAGGAGGTTGGAATGGAGGATATGGAAATATGGTGCTTGTCGACCATGGAAATGGTTTGGTTACGCGCTACGCCCATATGCGTGAGATATATGTCTCTGTAGGGCAATATGTTGGTCAGGGACAGGCTGTGGGATGGATGGGACGAACAGGTCGTGTATATGGACGAACAGGACTGCATCTGCATTTTGAGACGATTTTGAATGGACGAAGAGTGAATCCTTACATTTATCTGTAAGCCCTTGGGCTTACAGATAAATGAATTATTAATTAGTAATGAATACTTACTAATTAATAATTTTGTATATGGTGGGTATGTGTTTTTTTTGAAATTTTTTCATGAATATTCTGGCTATTGAGTCTTCTTGTGATGATCTTTCCTTTGCTGTGGTAAAGGATGGACGTGAGGTGCTTGCTTTGGAGGTCGCGACGCAGGAGGAGATCCATGCGCAGACTGGAGGGGTAGTGCCTGAGGTGGCGGCGAGAGAGCATTTGCGTACACTTCGCTCCACACTTGATGCGGTGATGCAGCAAGTGGAATGGGAACAGATTGATGTGATTGCCTATACGCAGGGTCCTGGACTTCTAGGCTCCCTATTGGTGGGGACTGTGGCTGCTCAGGCTCTTGCCACCTATACAGGTAAACCGTTGCTTCCTGTGCATCATATTGAGGGGCATATTGCTTCACTTTGGTTGGAGCGTGAGTCCATACCATTTCCTATGGTGGTGTTGACGGTGTCCGGTGGACATAATGATGTGTATTACATGGAGAAATTTGGGGCTTTTCAGCACCTTGGAGGTACCTTGGATGATGCCGCAGGTGCAGCCTTTGATAAGGTCTCTCGTATGCTTGGACTCGGATATCCTGGAGGACCAGCTATTGAGAAGTTTTTGACTTCTCACAATGCTTTTGGTTGCTCGCGTGGGGTGATGGAGCTTCCTCGAGCTTGGGGGAAAAAGGATGAGACCTCATTTAGCTTTAGTGGACTCAAGAGTGAGGTGAGGAGGCGAGTTGAGGCCGCTGGGAAGGACTTAGGTCATAGGGTTCAGGGCTTGGCTCAGGAGTCGAACCCTTTGAGCACAGAGGATGCATTACTTATTGCTGATGCCTTCGTAGAATCTGTGGTTGATGTGCTTTGTCGTAAGACTTTTTTGGCAGCACAAAAAGTAGGTGCTACCAGTGTTTGTGTGACGGGAGGTGTGTCCGCTAGTACACCGCTTCGAGAGCACTTTATGGCTGAGGCAGATGCCTATGGCTACACCCGAGAGCAGGTCTTTTTTCCTACGAAACGTCTCTACTGCACGGATAATGCAGCAATGATTGGTGCTGCTGCATTCTTTATTTTGCAGGAGGCACCGGAGCGACTTCTTACAGAAGCTTCTGAGTTTTCTCAGATCGCTCCACACTCAACGTATGTGTTGTAGGTATAAGCACCTTATAGAGATAGGCACCACAAGTGGATGCTAGGACAAGCATGAGTGCTAGTTCTGGCTTTTCTGGGAGTGGACCTGACAGGAAACTGTAGAGGCATACAAGCCCTACCACGGCAGTGTGTATACCAATGCTACTCCACATTTCTAGCAGAGTTACAAATTTTCCTCGGACCATAGTGCTTGCCAATATGCCGCTGGTGAACAGCATAAAGACCACTAATGGATACTCCGCTACAATAAGGGTCATAGGTAAGCCACTTTGCATGCTGAAGATGGAGACTCCTACACCTGTAAGTAGCACTGCTCCTATGGCGAGCAGTATGACATCCCACCACAGAGAGAGGCTGAGCAGTGCTAGAGGACTGATATAGTTCTCCTTATTCGGTGGATATCTGAGTGACCCTTCTTGTCTCTTTAGGCTTCCAATATATGGGAGAAAGCTTTGTGCTAGCAGATAGAGTGCTGGTGCGAGAAGGAGAGGGAGGGCTGCAAGATAGGTTGTGACGTTTTGGTAGAGAAGACCAAGGAGTCCAAAGAGCAGAGCTGCAGCAATAGAGTAGCGAATATTTTTTCGAATAAGTCTGGAAAAATGTGGGGCAAAGGACAGTAAGCTTTGTAGATCCTTTGCATGAAAGGTGCCTCGTAATCCAAGGGGAGGGAGGTATCCTTTAGCATGCTCTTCTATCACATGCGCACTCATACGTGTTGCAGGGATCTTTGAATGCCTTTGGAAACTTTTGGAAATACTAGAGGCGATGGCTCGCTCTACGAGCAGTAGTGGCTTTCCTTCTAGCTTTGTATACGTGGGGATTCGATTGTCTACGAGTTCCATGCTAAACACTGACTCTTCGGTAAGTCCGAGTTTTTCTCGAAGGAAGGTCTTATTCCATGCATACTGAGAATAGAGGATGACTTGTTTCTTTACGCTTTGGCATTGCTCAATGAAGGAAAGGTAACTTGAGGAAACTTCTGTAGGAATGGCAATAAATCCAATGAATACCATGCGTTTTGCTGTTCCTTTTTCTGTGCGCTCTTCCTCTTGTGTGGCTAGTCCATAGACAATAGCTCCCTCTGCTTCTAGCTCTTCGATGAGCTTGGTCAGCTTGGTCTTTTCCTGAGGGAAAAACCTTCTTCTTCCTTGATTCATTTGCGCATCCCATATGTAGGTTGCTCCTTGTATAAGGTGAGAGGGATGAGCCTGCGTTATTTTCAACGGTGGTAATTCTCCCTCAGGGTGCTCATAGACGGCATAGGAAAAGAGCTGTGTACCTGTGCTGTCTTGTTCATACATCACACTGCTTGGATCCAGTACGTACCCAGCTGGCCTCGAGAAGCTTGCTCCGTGATGTACGGTAAGGAAGTGTTTGATTTCATCTAGATACCGGTTGATGGGAAGGATCTGATCGTGGGGAAGTGTGAGTGAGAAGAGATCTAGAAATTGCCCGAGAAGCTCTACTTGTTCCTTTGTTTCTGCGCTGTCGTGTAGCTCTACCACGGTGCGATTTACGTAGATGGAGGAAGATAGCGGAGATCTGGGCGCTACAGTTTCTTCTAGAGGGAGTAGCACTGTTGCTGAATTTTCTAGAAGTGGAGAGCTGCTTCTAGGAATAAGCGGTGCTAGAACTTGTACGCCAAGTAGTACGGGTAGGTAGTATAGTAGGTGGATGGTGTAGGTAGCTGCTAACGCTTGACTGAAGGGAAGAATGGC
>JAUIFW010000053.1 GCA_030430105.1 bacterium
GCACTGGGATTATTGGTCTCGCTTGGTGTAGGAAAGGTACCCATTAATGGTCCGCACACCCACTGTGACCATGATCTGTGCCACTAATTCCAAACTTATCGGTAATGACGACGGCAAGTGCAGTAGTTAAGGGTACTGCTGCAACCAATCCTATAGAGCCTACAAGCATACGGATGATTTCTTCGGCTACTACTTCTGTGTTTAAGGCTTCCATCAAGGGCACTTGATCGCTCATAAATAGTAGCATGAGTGGAAGGGAAGCCCCGACGTATACAAGGACTAAGGTGTTAACTACTGAGGCAATATGATCTCTCCCTACATCCATCGCTTTTTTGAAGAGTTCTACATTGGAGAGTTTGTGGTTGGCCTCTCGTAGTTTGTGTACGACAGATGCTTGCGTGATGGTGACATCATCAAGAATACCAAGTAGCGAGATGATGATCCCGGAGAGAAGCAGTCCTTTGGCTGGAATACCTCCAGGGAAGTAGGCTTGCAGGAAGGTAACCTCTTCAGAGGCAAACCCTGTAAGGTGTGCGAACTCTGTAAATATTAGAGCGAGGACACCGGTGAGAAGGAGGGCTGAGAGAGTACCCAAGGCTGCGGTATGGGTTTTTGTAGAGATTCCATGAGAGAGGTAGAAGATAATAGGGACGATCAGTGCGCTCGTTAGGATGGTCATGAGTAGCGGATTGTTCCCTGCAAGGATACTAGGCAGAAGTATCGTGAAAAGTAAGGCAAAGGAGAGCAACATGCCCAGGAAGGCTCGTAGACCTTGCGCCTTTGCAACGAAAAACACGACTCCCAAAAAAAGGAAGAAGAGAATATACATCGGGGTTCTTCGAATCATGTCGATTGCAACGAGCTCTCCTGAGTCATATTCTTCGAGGAGTATTTCACGACCTTCCTCAAAGGTCAGATGGGAGGGTACTCCTTCTGGGATGTACTCGATGAGCTTCATACCTCGTTCTCCAGCGTCGAATTCTACTTGAATAAACTCACTAGTTTCAATGGTCTCGACCACAGTAGCTTCAAAGCGTTCGATGGACTGAGCGATAGTGCTGGGAAGAAGTATGCCAAAAAGGAGACAGATGCTTAGTAAAATACGTTTCATAGGTCAGGTAGTTAGGTACCTATATGGTACGTATCCTTAGGAGAATTGAAACGTTTAGTGCCTATTTTTCGTTGACGGGATTGTTCGGTTTTTTTAGGCTACTTGCAAAGAAAGGAGGCATCATCATGCCTATTATGTATTACTTCTTCCGACATGGAGAGAGTGTGTTGAATCGAGATGGAACCCTCATTGGAGGGCATACGCGAGGTGCAATGCTTACACCGGAGGGGATCGCTCAAGGTATGCGTGCGGGGCAGCGAGTGAAGGGGGTGCATTTTTCTTTAGGAGTACATTCTGATACTGTGCGTACCAAGGAGACCTATGCACTTATTGCTCGCGAGGCTGCTTCTGTGGCTGAAGAGGAGGTTAATGATCTTGTGTTAGAGATTGATATGGGGGATTTGACGTTGAAAAAGCGTGCTGAAACTGAGCATCCAGGTCTAGAAGTTGATACGGCTCCAATCGGCCCCTTTCATACTCCCCCCAATGGTGAAAGTTCTGTGTTGAAGGCGCAGCGCATGTTGCATTTTCTCTATGACATGACTCACCGCTTCGAAGGGGGTGATCACAATATACTCATTGTGTCTCATTCATACGCTATCAAGTGTATGCTTTGGGGCCTCATGGGCTTTGATCGCACATTTTTCAAACGGATATCTATGGGGAATACTTCGCTAACAAAAATATACTGGAATGGAGAATTTTTTGTGCCGGATTGTATCAATGATACAGCGCATCTGGAGCGCAATTGATTCCTTCCTTGGAATGTCTTAGGGCATTCTTTTTTTTCTTCAAGTCTAAGCAATTTCCCCTCCGTGCTTTTTGATTATATTCAATGTAGGATTTATTTTGGAAGGATTCGTACTGGTATGAACTGCTTAGGGAGCTTGTGCTTACTCGCTCGCGGGTGCTTCCTCTGGCTTAAAGGCTCCGTAGGCGAGAGGGATGGGCATGGGGGAATGGAACATCAATGATGGTGTTCCTTTTGGTGTCTGCTCTCCAAGTAACTGGTGTCCCATGGGAGCGAGAACAACTCCTTTGTTATCTGCTTCCACTGTTTGAAACATTGAAACGAAGGTCGGGAATGTCTGCCGAAGTTCTGTTGGGACTTTAGCTAATGAAGTATAGAGGGAGCTTGGATAGGGAAGGTCAAAGGCATCTGCGTATATGGTGTACTCATGGAAGTTTTCTCTGCTTGTCACCAGATGTAGTTCTAGCTTTGGAAAGCACTTGCTGAAAAGATGCATGTAGAGATGCGGGAGGTTCGGTGCCAAGAGGATTATTCCTTTGTGTATCACGGATTTTAGCGTCTCTTGAATGTGGGCCTGCATATCTTCTGTGAGTGCTTGCATCAACGTAATGCTGTGCATCTCAAAGAAGTGTTCCATGCTGTCTTTGAAGAGTGTGCGGATGGATGGGGAGAGGACAGGCTCCAGGAGCTTGATTGCTTCCTCCGAGGATGCGCTTTTGAAGAGCTCAAGAAGAGCTTTGTAGAGTCTAAGTACCTCATCTTCACTTTCCACCTGAGGGACAAGCCGAATAAAGGCCTGCATATTGGCCTCGACAGTTTGCTTGATGAGATCTGAGGTGAGTGACATGGTTGGAGTAGGGCTTAGGTCCTAGGGCTTGGGTCCTCATGGTCAGTGAGCGACAAAGACACATACCTGTATCTAGGTAGAAGTCTACTGGTTATTTTGGCTAGTGCAAGAGCCCCAATACAAGTTTTTTCTATAACTCTAATACATGTGTCGGTCTCAACTTATCCACAAAATACTGGTCGTGGGAAATGAGAATCAACGGTAGGGTACTTTCTTGTAGAAAGGTTTCGATGATTTCTCTCGTCAGGATATCCATGTGGTTGGTGGGCTCGTCGAGGAAGAGAATATCTGGTTTTTTTGCGAGTACGGTAGCAAGCTCAAGCTTTCTTTGCTCTCCTAAGCTGAAGCTTTGTACCAGTCTGTCGATATCGTTTGCTGAGAAAAAGTAGTTATGAAGAATACTTCTCATATGAGATAGGTCGAGACCTAGTTCTTTTGTCGCTTCGTGGAAGGCATCGAGCACGGTTTTCTCTCCTGGAAGACTGCAATGTTGGCCGAGATACCCCACCTCAATACCTTCCTTCCACTCGATGGTGG
Organism: bacterium; assembly: GCA_030430105.1. The sequence continues at coordinate 3,247 of JAUIFW010000053.1, forward strand.
CAAGGTCTGTATCTTGGTCTTTCATAAGAAGATGGAGGAGTGTGGTTTTTCCGCTACCATTGGGTCCTTTGATATGGAGTACGTCGGAACTTCGTACTTGGAAGGAAAACTCCTTTTTTTGAATGTAAGGGTGGTCGTGTACTTCAGCCACGAGGAATCGCTGGTCTTTTTCTTGGCCAGTTTCTGCCTTGAGCGTGATGGCTCGAGGTGGTTCGATTTTGCTGGTGGCTTTTCGTTGCATGTTTGCAAGTGCTCGTTTTCTACTCATGACCACGGCAGAAAACTGATACTTGGGATGAAACTCATTTTTCTTTAACCACTCCTTTATCTCTTTCATGGCATGCTGCTCCCTATGGTACTTGTCCATTTGTCGCTCGTCGCGTTCTGCTTTCCATTCAAGGAAGGTGTCGTAGGTGCCTGAGTATTTTTCGATGGTTTTTTCTGTACGATCAATAAACCAGATGGTGTTCATGTAGGTATTGATAAACCATCGGTCATGCGTGATGATTATGCTTGATCCTTGGAATTTATTTAGAAATTCTCCGAGCCAAGCGAGGCCCTTTAAGTCCATGTGGTTGGTTGGTTCATCCATAAGGAGGATGCTTGGTTCTCGCAGTAATTCTCTTGCGAGAAATACACGCATGCGCTCACCACCTGAGAGCTGCTGTGTTTCTTTGATAAGCGCTTCCTCTGGGAGTCCAACATCGGCCAATGCTATATCGATCTTGTAGTCCATCCAGGACTCTTCGAGGTAGTTTTCGAGATATTCTCCTACGAGCTGGTTTTCTGGAAGTGCGATGTTTTGAGGGATGTATGAAAGATGCTCTCGCACAATTTTCACTGAACCTTCAAGCTCATCATTCTCTCCAAGTAAGGTTTTCATGAAGGTGGTTTTTCCAGCTCCATTGTCTCCGAGAAGTGCGATATGCCTTCGATCTTTTCCAGAGATCGACAGGGTAATGTCTTTGAGGAGTGGGTCGCTGCTATAGCCGCAGGCAAGATTTGTTAGGGTAAGCATGGGTACTGGTCTGAATTCTCACGGAGTATAATACATGCTTGCCTGGGTTTTACTACTGGTGTTAGCCCTTTAGTTTTTCTTCGATTTTCGCTTCTACCTCATCGAGGACTTTTTGCTTGGCTAGGACGTTTTTGTTTTTCCATACGATGGAGTTTTCTGGTTTTGAGAAGAGCCAGAAAAGTACGCCGGCACCGATGAAGAGCATAGGTACTGCGATGACTACCGAACTTACACCAATAAGTTCTACACTTGCTTTACTGGTACTACCGTCTACAAGGAAGTTGAAGACTCCGTGGAATACCATCGCGAGCATTGCTCCCTCCAGGAGTTTTTCTTCGCGAAGGAGTGTTGTCCCTTTGAGATGGAAGATTTTGTGCAAGATGGCGAGTATTCTCGTGTGTAACTTCTTTGGTTGTTTCGCATAGCTTGTGATGGTGTCTTGTGAGAAGTGTGCTAGACCGTAGAAATACCCAAAGAGTCCTGAGGATACAATGTGGGTGAGAGTCGAAAGTAGCGATCGCCCTATAAAGGGTTGTAGTACTCTCCCTGGATTTGCGATGGTGTTGGATTCAAAATTAAATATCCACCGTCCTGTATCTGCATCTTGAATACACATACCCAGAGACCTGGCTTCGCTGTCACACATGAGCCAGACATTGTCGACGAAGTATGTGATGTTTTCGAGGAAGGCAAACCCTAGTGCAACCATGATAGAGAACTCGATAGCATCGTTGATGGTCCGGAATTTGTTTTCATCGGAAAACCTTAGCACAAGATGCTTTGAAAATTCTTCTACTCCTCCGACAAGTAGGGATTTGTACATGACCACATCGAGAGACCAGTCAAAGAGAAAGGAGATTACTCCGACGGCAATACCCAGTGTAATAAAGAGGAAGGGAGCTTCGAGACTTCGCTTCAGTATCTTCTCATAGGATTGAATGGTTTGTTCTCCAGCGATAACATCGATCAGGAACATGATGACCCCAATGATGAGGTACATGAAGAAAAAGGCGAGAATACTCGTCAGGATATAGATACCTAGTTGCGAGGCGCCTCCGCTGTTTGAGAGATCTGCTACCACCTCGTAAAGGTTGAATCCACCAAGGGAGATATTGCCAAAACTCAGTGGTGATTCTCCAAAAATACCTAAAACAAGGTAAATGGGGACTACAGAAAGTACTCCAGCGCTAAAGGACAGGATAATGAGATCTTTTCGAGCCGGGTCTTTACGATAAAAAATCCATCCCCACACAAGAAGCGGTACTGCGGCGAGTAGGGCTCCGATGAGATATAGCATGATGATGGTGCTGCTCACGTGTGGAGGAGTGTTAGGTTTATCTATGTATTATAGCATAGATAGGTAGTTTATCGCTAGTTGTGCTCCTTAGTCTTGTTTGATGGTGGAGACTTTGTTTCAGACTTTTCAAATAGCCGAACGTTCTGAGTACGTACGGCTATGTTTTTATATTCGAACTAGGACGTAATTCCAGCGAATTTCTTGAGGTGAGGATGCTTCAAGTACATAGAGTAATTGGAACATCACTGAGCATATTGCTGCGATTATTGTACTTACCCAGTCACCACTGTTGAAGAGTACACTTGTGAAATAAAGAAATAGGCAACTTGCAGTCTGAAAACCAAGAAGTGCTATTGCTTTGCATTTATATGGTGTTGAGACGTGATGGTCTATCGGTTTTAGAGTTTTGCTTAGTTTATCATCGGTAATGATCATGAACGCAAAACTTAATCCAAGTATGGCACCACTGAATATAAGGAAATCTTTTAGGGAGATTGGATCTGGTGATACAATTCCTAATATGAGTCCTATATATAGCGCCAGTATCGTTATGTGTTCATGGCTTTTCCCAATAATTGATAGCAGTTGTTTTCTTTGAATTCGTTTTTTTGGCATTTTTGCCTCCTTTTTCTTTTCGAACACTAGTCTATAGGAAAGCTTACCTTTTTTCAATCAGTGAGAATGCTGAACCTAGAAGATACTACAACCTGCTTAGTAGAGAGATGATGTCCTTGTAGGTAATGAGGACTATGAGCATGAGAAGAATTCCATAACCGATAATGTGTACATATCCCTCCACTGCAGGGCTTGGTTTTTTTCTTGTGACCACTTCCCACACCATAAAAGCAATACGACCTCCATCGAGTGCGGGGAAGGGCATGATATTGAGTACGCCAAGGTTGATGGATAGGAGTGCACTGATGAGAATAAGTGCTCCTAGACCGAGCTCCATGTTTACTCGGTGGACGACTTCTGCAATTTGCACGGGTCCTCCGATGTCCTCTGGAATACTTAGCTGTGTGAATACGGATACAAAAAAGGTTCCGACAGCCTCAAAGGTGAGTACGGTGAGGGTCCCTACCTCTTTCGCTGCCAAAACTGGTGCTTCGAGTAGCCCTGCTTGATAGGGCACTAGCATGTAGGGAGATGGGCTACTTGGGTATACTCCTAGAAGAGGCTCTTCCTTTATATAGGTAAAGCTTTGCTCTGCTCCATTCAGGCTCGTGGTGATGCGTACTTCTTCACCAAGTTTCACCGCGCTTATGGCAGTGTGGAACGTTTGGGCGCTTTCTACTGGTTCTTCATTGAGACTTTGGATAACCATACCTTCGGTCAAGCCTAGGGTTGATGCGACAGAATCTGGTTCAATTTTTGCTAGTGTAACGTCACCCGGTACGAACTCAGGGTTCTTTACAAGTATCCCTTGTTCTTCAGCGAAGCTTTGGCTCGCTACGGTATAGGACTCAACGGTGAATGGGTACATCTCATCTGGCATGATGGAGATGGGGGTGAAGCCAGCCCAAAAGACTCCGGTGAGGATGACAAAGGCGAGTATGAAGTTCATGATTACTCCTGCGCTGGCGATAAACATACGTTTCCAGACAGGCTGCGCACTAAAGGAATTTGGCTTTTTTGCTAGTTTTCCTGATACATCATCTTCTCCATAGAGACGGACGAATCCACCGAGAGG
>JAUIFW010000054.1 GCA_030430105.1 bacterium
ACAGGAAATGGAAGTCTTAGAGTGGTGCTTGGGAGCTGCGGTGATCGTGATAAGGGGAAACGACCAATTATGGGTGCTTTGGCTACGAAATATGCGGATATGGCGTATTTTACCAATGAGGAGCCCTATACGGAGGATCCAGCAAAGATTATAGATATGATCGTGGAAGGTGCGGTGAAGGCAAAACATACAAACTTCAAGCGTATCGACGACCGAGCTGAAGCTATCAAAGCCGCAATCTTGGAGGCGCAGAAGGGTGACGTTGTACTCATCACAGGTATGGGAGATCAGACGAGTATGGTGGTAGGGGATAAGAAAATACCTTGGAGCGACCGTGAGGTAGCGATGACTGCCCTAAACTCCAGCACGTAGGCCTTGGCACTTTGAGACAATTTACACCTGGGACCTAAGACCTAAGACCTAAGACCTAAGACCTAAGACCTAAAATGTCCGTCCCATTGCCCCACGGACGCCTTTTCTGTACACTTATCCCGTTTTACATCTTGTTTCACACTATGAAACTTTCCAAGGACCCATACAAGGGTACACGTGATCTTTATCCAGAAGATTACTTTGTACAGCGGCATATATTTTCTGTGTGGTCTAAGGTAGCCCATCGATTTGGGTTTCAATATTATGATGCTCCTCTTCTCGAGGAGACAGCTTTGTATGCGGCGAAATCAGGTGAGGAGATAGTAGGTGAGCAAACCTATAGTTTTGAGGATAGGGGAGGGAGGAACGTGACCATTCGTCCTGAGATGACACCTAGTTTTGCGCGCTTAGTAGCTAAGCAGAGAAGGGAACTAGCCTACCCTGTTCGATGGTTCTCTTATCCAAATATGTATCGCTATGAAAAGCCACAGCGAGGGCGTCTTCGTGAACACTGGCAGCTCAATGTGGATATAGCTGGAGCTGAATCTTTACGTGCTGAACGTGAGCTTATTGAGCTTTCTTGTTCTATTATGAAGGAGTTTGGTGCGACGGACGCTATGTTTGAGGTGCGCTTGAGTTCTCGAAGGTTGATCAATGGCTTGTTTGAAGATCTTTTGAGAGTATCTGAGGAGTCTGCGTATAGGCTTTCTAAGTTGATGGATAAGAAGAACAAGATGCCTGCCAAGGAATTTTGGGCTGGTATCGCAGAACATTTGAATGAGGAGCAGACAAATTATTTTCGTACTTATATAGAGGCTACTTCTATGGAGGATTTAGCGTCTCTTCCGGGCGGATTTCTCGAGGATAATGCAGGGGCAAAGGAGCTACGAGAGCTCTTTGCGCTACTAGAGGATGCTGGGGTGCACAATGTGTGTTTTGATCCAACGCTTATGCGAGGATTTGATTACTACACCGGCGTTATTTTCGAAATATTTGATCTTCATCCAGATAATAATCGGTCACTTTTTGGAGGAGGTCGCTACGATGATTTGGTGAGTATCTTTGGTGTAGAGCCAGTAACTTGTGTTGGTTTTGGTATGGGTGATGTGACGATTCGTGACTTTATGGATACACATGGTTTACTTCCTGCATACACGCCAAACGCTCATGTGTATCTCTGTATACAGGATGATAACTGTGCTGGCTTTGCGCACGAGCTTGCGAAGGAGCTTCGAAGCGCTGGTGTATGTGTGCTTGAGGAACTTGATATGCGTAAGGTGAAAGTACAGATGAAGACGGCAGATAAGCTTCAGGTGCCCTATGTTATCTGTATTGGGGAAAAGGAGAGAGAGACCAACTTCTTTGAACTCAAGAATATGCAGACAGGAGCGACCTTCCCTCTTGGAAGAGAGATGATTGTGGGGCATGTTTTAGGTGCTTGACATGTTTTAAAAATATTATAAATAAAGTGAGGTAGGGGATTCGATCCTTGCCTCATTTTTTATATATGGTTAGGGGGGTTATGGCTCTTCCCTTGGCAATAGTATTGTGTAGTGTGCAAGTATTTGGGAGGGTAGACTAGGGAGTTGAAGGTTTATTAGTTTGACTATGTATACGTTAGCTGTTTGAACTTTTCAGGATGAAGTGTTTGAACGGTACAAGTATGCAAAAATGCTCAGATGCTAAATGTATGGGAAATTGCAGTAAAATGGCTATTTTAAGGGATTTTGGGGAGGTGCTGTATATCCTTAGATCAGGGCTACCTACCTAATATTTGAGTATATAACTTTACACAAGATACATTGTATAAAGTATTATGAATTACGAATCCCCCTGCTCTCAGTCTCTCAAAATACTAAGTTTGCTGTGAACATGTATATCGTTCTCCCCCTTCTTCTTACTTTTGTATAAAAAAAGACTCACCCTTTTGTGAGTCTATTCATATAATTTTGATTTGATCCATAGTTCAAATCTTTCTGTTGTATGTATCATGTATTTAAAACATACAACCATGAGTCCAAAAACTACGGCTATTGCTATAGCGAGGTTGCTGAGCTCATAGATCTTGGCACCAGCGACGGCTATAAGACCTCCCTGTATGATTCCAAGCAGTCTGGCCATGCCTGTGCCCATACATTGAATGTGTTTGTTTTGCTGTATATCTTGTGGTTTATTCAATAGATACCTCCGTGTGTTTTGTGTATCAAAGTATCTATATTTTTCTGTATTTTGCAAATTTTAAAATATTGTGGTATAATATAAAGATGGCTAACCCGTACCACATGGCAAAAACAACCACAAAAACCACGAAAACAGTAAAAAAGACTGATAAAAAACCGTTTCCACTTGGTTTGCCCAAGGGATCTATACGGTCTCTTATCACGGTATCAACCTTGTTTGTATACTTTGTTGCTGTATTTCTCCAGATGATCATGGGAAAGATTGTTCCTGAATCACTGAACTCTATAGTGATCACTGTCGTCGCATTTTACTTTGGTGTACGAAGTGCTGAGACGAGACTACTTGAGGATACGTCTAAGAAATTATAACGGCCAGGACCTATTGGCTTAGTACCTTTGCTTGTATTGCCTTATCAATGAGTGCCGTTGCTTCGGCACGTGTAATGAACTCTCCGGGGTTCATTTTTTTTCCATCTATCGTGGTGACACCCTCTATAATGCCGCTTCTGAAGGCATCTCGTACGTAAGGGTAAAACCAGTCGGTAAGGTTAACATCTGGGAAGGCCAGCTCTTCCTGATTGATGGTAGGTAACTCCCCTATTGCCTTTGTGATGATCTTTAAAGCCTCTGCCCTATTGATGGGATCATCGGGACGCATGGTGATGTTGGTCTCTGAATCATCACCACTCATGATGTAGTACGCCACAAGTCCTAGAAGTTCTGATGCATAGGTGTGACTAGGTGGTAGGTCTACAAAGGTATCCGTACTGCTTTTGTAGCTTCCTGTTGGAAATCTGAGCGTTTTGTGTATCAGGTGTGCGAGCTCTCCCCTGCTGATGTATACATGTGGTTCAAATACTTTGGTGGGTAGGTCAAAGAAACCAAATCGATCAAAATATCGCATACGTTTGCTGTACCACTCATCAGCGGCTGTGGTTGGGATAGCTGCGCCTAAATCCACAAGGCGAAGCTCGTAGAGGCTTTGTGGAAATAGTAGCGTGTAGGCGACGCCGTTCTCACAGTATGTGGTGATAGGTGTAAACTCTCCATTGATCTTCATCTGAAACTGCAGTGTGTCGCAGGAACTTCTTGGAGGAGTATTGAGGAAGATGAAGCCTTCTTCCCTATAGAGTTTGGTAAGATAGGTGATGGGAATATGTAGTCTGTAACTGTCAGAATCACTAAAGTATTGGATTTTGAAAGGAATGGTTGCCGTATCTAGTGTGCCATTTGCATGATCCTTCTCTAGAAAAAAGGAGAAGGTGTTGTTGATGAAGACAAGGGTCTCTGCTGTGAGGTTGCTTGTAGGTGCCTTGCTACTGCTTCTTGTCATAGTTCCTGTACCCTCTAGTCCTCCTGTGGATGTGGTGTAGTCAAAATCAAGTAATTGATCGGATTCAGATGTGTGAGAATCCATATAACAGGTGGCTGCGGTACAGTATGAAACCGTTACCTGCAGAGGATCCTTTTGTGATTGTTCTACAAAGAAGTTGGCTACGGTGACATCGGTGTCTGTGAGGACACTATTTGCAATTTCTTCCTTGGAAAACTTGCTTTGTTCGTAGCTTACTTCACCAAACTCTTTAAATGCGATGGTGTCTTGAAGTAGACCAATATCTGTTGGAGACAGCTCAGTTCTACTTCCTGCATATTGGGATATGGACTCTACTTGAAAGGTAGTATTTCCTCCGTTCCAGTGCAGAGCTGAGCCATGTGGGTTTGCTTCTAGTATGCTTTCCTCTGTAGGGACTGGAATGTAGTTGTTGTTTGCTGCGGTGATATAGTACGCTCCTGGCTTGAGGTCGGCTCTGGTTTCTCCATCGATGAGCCTGAGTATGTTGCTATCGTTTGTCCAAGGGTTTTCTGCATATTGGGTAATTGCTTGGCCTGTATATGCATCATGAAATGTGAGTGTTCCTGCGGCTTTTGCGACAAAGGAATCTTGAAACTCGAAAGCAAATCTACTGAGACCTCGAAAGAGTGGAATAGTCTGTCGGTTTAGTAGTGTTCCTGAGGAATCCTCTATGCTCACTTCTAGTACATAGAGAAGGTTACTGGTAGAAGGAGGAGTAATTGATATGGTTGTTTCTTCACTGCTAATGCTGTGTACTTCCCTGTTTTTCCATGTGTCTCCTCTATTGGTCGACCACCTTGTGATGATAGAGCCACTACTCTGATCTGTGGATACGGTGAATGTGCTGGGCACCTCTGCTCGAGCAAAATCTCCCGCAACGATACCATCAAGGGATAGGCTTGCCTCAGGCTTTTGCGCATCAAAGTTAAATGGTCGTATGCGACCGTCTAATGTAAATCCATGCTGGTTTTTTGCATCAACATTAATATAGATATCTGTGGTACTTGGGATGTCCGCGCCTATGAGAGTGTAGCCATAGTTGCTCGCAGCGATGGTGCTTGTCAAGCTTGTTGGGATGGTGAGTGCTCCGTTGTAGGTGTTTATCTTTACGGAATTTTTATCTATTCCTCCGACTTCGTCTTCTACGTAAAACCAAACTTTCTCTCCTGTGAAGTAAGTGCCTCTATCACTTTCAGAGAGGTAACTCCTTGTTGGTTCTGATTGCTCAAAACTGCGTGTGAGAGGGACAAATACTGGCTTTGACCAGAGTGTCCCACCACATTTGTAGGTGGCAAATAAGGCATAGGCAGCACCTGCCTCTTCTTCTCCTAGACTGGTATCGAGATAGGTCTCGGTGTTGCCTAAGACGGATGTTATGCGTGTGAAGGTAGTGTCTGCGGTCTTTCGATAGATTTCAGTCTGCGTAGGTGAAAACTCCATGGAATTTTTCCACAGTAAGCGTACTGCCCTGGATCCATCCTCCTTGTAGACTTCGAGGCCATGAAGATTATTGGGTTTGTCGACGGTTCGAAGTGCAGGACAGTCGTTTTGTGCGAAGGCTTCGAAAGGGATGAATATACTCAGCCCAGCTAGTGCACAGAAAAGAAAGGCGATTCGATGAAGATATTGCTTCATTAGAGCTTCATGTTATGGAGTTTGGTGATTCTGCTATCGATACTTGGATGTACGTTGAAAAGGCTGCTTAGCATTCTCGTGTGAAATGGGTGTACAACAAAGAGATGAGAGAGCGATGGATTTGGATTGATCAGTGGGATGTCTCCTTCTATTTGTTGCTCGATTCTAACAAGTGCTTTCGATAGGGTTTTTGGGTCTCGAATGAGTTTAGCTGCTTCAAAATCTGCTTTGTAGTGTCGTTCTCGATGTACTACAGACTTGAGAATAAAGCTTGCTATGGGTGCCAAGACAAAGAATATGAGACTGGATATACTATTTCCTTTCTCTTTTTGCTCAGATCCCTTAAGGATGGAGAAATGTCCTATCTGAGCGATACGAGTGATGAGCGACGCATATGCTGAAACCATGGTGTGCTCTGCGATCTCTAGATTTCCTGAGGAGATGGCCTGAGCCATGATTGCTATGGCTTCTTCGTCTTTTTCGAACTCAAGGAGGCCTCTTGTGATAATGAGATGTGTTTTGCGCTCAGAGTTCCCGACCAACATAGCATTTGCCTGAGGAGATGGAGCGATATAGAGCTTTGGCATGGGTAGTTTTCCAAAGCGGCACATCTCTTCGATGGTCTGGTAGAGGCTCTCGTATTTTTCCTTATCTGCGAGTGTGCCGTGCGCAAAATCTATGATGAGCGTGGGCGCAGCAAATATAACGATTAAATGCAGCACAAGCAGGATGGCTAGCGAGATGTAGAGCCCGAGAAGCCCGAGTGCTAGGTATCCGATGAGTGCTGGTATGGCGGTGATCACGAGGATTAGGCCGGCAAGTTTAAGACTTCTCATGGGTACGTAAAGAATCTGCGCACATAGTACGTACTTTGTAGGCAAAAGTAAAGATTGGCACGTGCTTGCAACAGTTTGATAATCTCGTAAGATAGAGACCGTTTACCCTAACCTTTTCGGATCATGAAGGCAGATATGCTGCGGCAAAAATTTCTCGACTTTTTCAAGAGTAAGGAGCATGTGCTTCTTCCAAGTAGTTCACTTGTCCCAGAGAATGATCCGACGGCCATGTTTAATGTGGCCGGAATGCAGCCCCTTGTTCCCTACTTGATGGGAAAGCCACATCCAGATGGTGGGATGCTTTCCAATAGCCAGAAGTGTTTTCGTACTGTGGATATTGATGAGGTGGGAGATAATAGGCATTGCACATTCTTTGAAATGCTTGGTAATTGGTCGCTTGGTACTTATTTCAAAAAGGAAGCGATTTCCTGGTCTTTTGAATTTTTGACCAAGGAGCTTGGGATGGATCCA
>JAUIFW010000055.1 GCA_030430105.1 bacterium
TGCTGCAAAGGATGAGCAAAAGTTTTCCGACCGGCTAGAACGCTCCATCTTGCAAATTCTTTTCTTTACCCTGCCTGCCATGGCGGGACTTATGATGCTAAGCTTGCCTATCATCCAGGTGATCTTACGAGGAGGAGCATTCACCGCTGAAGATACGGCACTTACGGCATCTCTTCTCTTCTTGTTCTCCCTTTCTATCCCTCTGGAGAGTCTGATGCACTTGTTTTCCCGCGCCTTCTACGCCCGGAAAAAAATAGCCATTCCTACGCTAGCCAGTATTCTCTTTGCCCTTGTAGCCATCTCTACTATTCATATTGGCAGTCCAATGCTTGGTGCTAGTAGCTTTGCACTAGGCTGGGCAGCAGGAGCTAGTGTGCAAGCGCTCTTCCTTTTGATTGTCTACTACCTTGTGCTGCAATATGGCTCCATATCTCTTAAAGCACTTTGGACCATTCTACGTATAGCTATCGCTACGATGCTCATGACTGGCGGACTGTGGCTCCTTAGCCTCTCTAGTATTTCCCCTCTTTTCATGCTTGTACTTGGCGTACCTCTTGGTGGAATTCTCTATCTCGTAGCGGCTTGGGCCCTTCGTATCCCCGAGGTGACGGAATCACTCGCATTTCTCAAGCGTAAATTTCTTCGAAGCTAAGGATAGCTCTCGAGTAGTTTGAATTGAAGAACTTGGCACATCGCCCTATACTAGGGGCGTTTTTACTGAACCTATGCGCAAGATTCATATCTTCTTTACAGCAATGCGAGTTCCCCTTGATGCCCTCACGGTATTTGGGAGTCTTCTTGCTGCGTATAGTATTCGTCAAGTAACTGACCTGATACCAGGTGTGCAGATTGTGGCTACCTATGTGCCAGAACTTCAGGAATACCTTCTTTTTAGTGCGTCTGCGTCTCTTCTCTTTGTTCTCCTTGGCTTTATCAGCGACCTCTACACCATGAGAGCTCGCTCCCTTCGCCGGGATGTATGGAAGGCTGTGATTACTGCTGCATTTTGGATGCTTGCGCTTATCGCCTACTTTTTCCTTATACGGGAGTTTTTCTACTCTCGACTTGTTCTGCTCTACGCCTTTGTGCTCCTGTGTACTGGCCTCGCTCTTACGCGCCTTGTCCTACGAGGATTTCGTCATGCGCTCATGAAGCGAGGTGTGGGTGTGGAGCGTATCGCAGTCGTGGGCTACAACGCTGCAACAAAGGAGCTTCTCAAGCATCTTGAGAAGGAACCAACTGTATGCGTAGAAGTTCTCCTTTCTCGTAAGACGGTTTCCGGACTTTCCGTGCCAGTCCAGGCCGGGAAAGGCCCCTTTGAGGAGCTGCTCGCTCACTACAGGGTAGATACGGTGATTCAGACTGAGCATACGTATGGCGATACGGAAAGCTCTCAGCTTCTGACCTATTGCCGGCAGAATCATATCCGCTACAGTCTTCTTCCAGATGCGCTTGAGCTTCAACTTAGTAATGTAGGCATTCGCTGGGTGCAGGACCTTCCTCTTATGGAGTTCAAACCCACTCGTCTTGATGGTTGGGGACGCGTGTTTAAACGTCTCTTTGATATCCTTGGCGCGCTCCTTGCCTTCGTTCTTCTCTCCCCCTTCATTCTTGGCACGGCCTTAGCTGTGATGATTCAAATGAGAAGTCCAAAGGAAATTCTCTTTTCTCAAAAGCGCTATGGATACCGAGGTAAGCTTTTCCGATTTTTCAAATTCCAGTCTATGCGCAAGGGGGCGGAAGCTGAACATGAGAAGCTCATGGCAGAGGGAGCGGGAGAACGAAAGGGGCTCCTAAAGATCAAAGAGGATCCAAGGGTAACTAAGGTGGGGCGAGTGATACGAAAAACTAGCCTGGACGAGCTTCCCCAGCTTTGGAACGTGCTCAATGGAACCATGAGCATGGTAGGTCCTAGACCTCATATTCCACAGGAAATCGATAAGGTGACCCGTGATTACCAGCGAGTACTTAGTGTCAAACCGGGTATCACAGGGCTTGCACAGGTAAGTGGCCGATCCAGTATAGACTTTGATGAGGAGATGCGTCTTGACCTCGCGTATATTGAAAACTGGAGCCTTTGGGGGGACGTGGTGATACTTTGGAAGACAGTTTGGAAGGTGATGGGTGTAAAAAACTCCTCGTAGAGGAGTTTTTTTGCTTGCCGCGTCGAACGCGGTGTTTTTTGGTTCCGCGTCGAACGCTGTTGGGTACTTAACTTTCCCTATTCGTCTAGGTCGTGAGAGTAGCTCTCCTCTCCGGTTTCTACCATGCGCATGAGGCGATACATTACTTCTGCTAGCTCTCCCCTTGTCATATCCGAAGATGGATAGACCTTGTTGTCTCTGTCTGCCTCCACCAGGAACTTTTCTTTTGCGTACTGATAGTACAGCGCGAACCATTGATCTGCGAAGACATCCTCGTATGGATCTCGAAGTACCGTCGTTGTACTTAGATCTACATCATTTGTAAGGAGAATGATCTTGAGCGCCTCGGCTCCATTGAGTGAGCTTCGTGGTGTGAAGGTTCCATCTGGATTACCTGATACAATACCAAGCTCTCGCGCTCGCTCTACCCACCCTGCGTACCATTGGTCGAGCTCTACGTCTGGGAACTCACTTGAAACCACTGGCGTAAGCGCATCAATTCCAGAGCCTCCGAGAATGATCTTTGTCGCCTCTGCTCGGTTGACCTTTGCGTCTGGCTTGAAACTTCCATCATTATACCCTGCGATCACCCCTTTTTGCTTGAGGTACATCAACGCAGTGTAGTTGGGATGCTCAGACGGTACGTCCGTAAACGGTGAGACTTTCTCCTCTGAAACAGTCATGACTGCTCCTGACCCCTTGATATCTCCACCATCTGCGAGAAGCGTTACAGAGCCAGCTTCTCCGGGAGTAAAGGTAATCGTTGCCTGCCCAGCAATGAAATCACCGAAGGAAAGAAGCCCCTTTGACGTCTCACCTTCTACTCCTTCCGCTTTGATCAGTACACCCCCCTCTACAGGAGCTGGTGTTTTTAGTCCATTTTCATCGAGTGCCGTAATGATTACTTCCACCTCCTCACCAAGTTTTACTTCCGTATCATAGTCTAGTCGGAAACTCTCCACCTCACCAATCACATCAGTAACTGTGATTTTTACACTTCCTGAGATATCTCCATCGCTCATGGATAGCGTTACCACCTCCCGCTCACCTGCCGTGTAACTTATCATGGCTTCACCGTTTTCCACTGAAACGAGAGAGCTCGAAAGTGTTCCCATTGCTTCAGGCGATGCGGTCACAGTAAATTCTCCGCTGTAATCCTGCACCAATTCCCCATCCTTATCTAGGACCTCTAGCCTCAATGCTGCTGTCTGCCCATCAATAAGGGTCTTCTCTGATGCTGTGATAGAAAGTGCTACCGCAGTAGATTCTGAAGTCTCTGACTCCTCCTCTGTTTCTGTCTCTACCACCTCTTCCTCAGTTACTTCTTCCTCAGTGACCTCTACTACCTCCTCTTCACTAGATGCTACTCGCACGGTTTCTTCATTTGCATGAATCCATTGGTACGGGTGGATCGTGTTGGCTATAGCCTTGTCCTGACCAACTCCCTCATTTACTCCACTGAAGAAATCCAGTCCAAGTGCGGAAACCTCTGACCAAGTAAATGGCCAGTATGGATGCCAAGGAGCTGTATCTCGATCTACCTGAAAGTGGAGATGATGCGTCGTGGAAATACCTGTTGTTCCAACGGTTCCAATTTGATCACCCTTCTGCACAATCTGTCCATCTCGTACAGAGTATGAATCTAGATGGAGATAACTTGAATAATAGGTAGTCGTTGCATCTGGATCCTCCAAAGACGGAACGTTTGGATGTTTGATTACTACTACATTTCCATTACTTGTATCTGTCTTTGCCTTTGTCACCTTTCCATTAGCAATCGCGTATACTGGAGTGCCGCGCGGCGCTCTTATATCTACCGCAAGATGACTTCCCTCATACTCGTGCGCTGCCTCTGCACCACCTGTATATGCTCCCATATATGCGGTGACGTAGGTAAGGAGTGTATTTCGAATATCTAGATCTGCTCCTGACCAACTCAGGCTTGAAGGATCATTGAGTAGCAACTGCGTGTCATACCTTGGCACATCCATGACCTTGCCTGCTGCCTTACCTACCTCATAGGTATAGGAACCATCTCTAAATCCTGTGTATTCCTCACTGGTCATTTTCATCCAGTTCAATGTTTCCTGCACAGGATAGACTGTCCCATCAAATGGATCTGGCTGAGATTCTCCAAGCAAACTTGCCTTGAGAAAATTTCCATCTGGGGATGCGAGTAGGCCTATAAAGGTAAAGGCTACCAGTGCTAGTGCGGCGATGACGCCTTTCCCAGTACTGCTTTGCGCGCTCCAGAATGCTTCGAGTTTTTGCATGAATTTCTCCATGAGATTTGGGTTTAGATTGGTTTTTGGTATTCCATTAATTATATCACAGGTGGCTTGGTTTTGTGTGGATTTTGTATATTTACTTAATTTTGTTTTATTTTTTATTAATATATCTACTGGTCACTGGTCACTGGTCACTGGTCACTGGTCACTGGTCACTGGTCACTGGTCACTGGTCACTGGTCACTGGTCACTTAGGAGCTTGTTGTCAGGTTTGCATACCACAATGCGTTTTTGTTCATAGACCTTCACCTTAGTGCCTTTTATTGTATTGATGTAATTTGGACTATGAGACAAAGCTTTGCAGAACTTGGAATAGGACTTGGTTTGGAAATTCTCCGTACCCACCGTGCTCTTACCTATCGAAGGCAGTATATTATCGCAAATCAATTACTTCGATCTGGCACCTCTGTGGGGGCTAATCTTCATGAGGCCCTCGGTACGGTCAGTACAGCAGACCTACTACATAAAGTTTCAATAGCCTATAAGGAAGTGAGAGAAACCGTGTATTGGCTTACACTCATAGAGAGAGTAAAGCTCCTTCCCAGCTCTCAAATTCAAGGTAAGGAACAAGCTATTGAACTAGCGAAACTACTTTCAAAATCGGTTCAAACCTTAAAGCGAAAGAAATATGGAAAACCACTCAGTGAAAAGTGACCTGTGATTAGTGACAAGTCTGCATATTCCATGATATACTGTATAGATATCCCTTTCATACCTAGTGTTCTTGTTTGAGGTCACATTTTGGCAGTCCATTCTGGACAACTGGCAAGCGGCAATCCTATGGATTGTACTGCTTTGGATATTTTTCAAGGCAAGCAAACGAGGATACTTCCTGTTTCTCGATCAGAGAGCCAAGCGGAAGCTTGTGTTCATGAAGGTTATCCTTTCCCGTGCAGACTCTCAGCTCGATAAGGAAAAACAGACAAAAAAGGATTTTCGAGAAGTGCTCTCCGTGATGCAGCAGCTTTACCGAGCTCTATATGAGATCCGGGAGCTCAACTTTATGAACAAACTACGCACATTTTTCACCAATCAGGATCGGGTTAGCTTTGAGTTGTTTCTTGATGAACATCAACTCTACTTCTATGTGGCGACTTACCCCTACTACCGATCTATTGTAGAAAAGCAGATTACTACCTTCTACCCAGATGCGGAGATTGAGTATACCAAGCCACCGACCCTCTACGAAGATGGGTACGATCTCAAGGGGTATGCCATGGAGCTTCAAAAAGAGTTCTACCACCCTATCAATACCTATAAGACGATTGAGGAAGATCCTCTCAATGATCTTGCTAATACGCTCGATAAGCTAGGGCCGGATGAGCGAGCTGCCATTCAAGTACTCGTGAGCCCAACAGGTAATGGCTGGCGTAGCGAAGCTAAAGCTGCAGGTAATGCACTCTTTAAAGGGAAAAAAGAACCAAACCGATGGTATCGAAAAATTCCACTCTTTGGACCTATCCTAGGATTCATCGTTGGTGGAGTTTCTTTTGCTTCAGGTAAGACCAATGCCCCAGGTGCTTCTAGCGGAGACTCCTATGTACGTATGCTGCAGTCAGAAGAAGAGTCTGCCAAGAAGGTGGGAGAAAAAGCACAACAGGTTGGATTTGATACGCATATTCGTATCTTTGCAGGATCTAAGAATGGAGATGAGCGGGCGCAGGACATCATCAATAACATGGTGGTGGCCTTCAATGTCTTTAGTAGCCCAGGTGGAAACAATTTCCAAAACAAGCGTATTTTGGGACTTGATGTTATCAGCCTACCACTACTCCTTTCTGCATACGAATCTCGTTCGCCTGGTCTCTTTCAGAAGTCCAACTTACTTACACCAGAGGAACTCGCTACGCTGTACCACTTCCCAAATAGTGTGTACAACAAGATCCCAATTATTCACTGGAAGTCCTATAAGACACTTCCTGCACCTGCAGATCTGCCGAAGGAAGGTATTGTGGTAGCTGTAAATAACTACAGAGGTGTGAAGAAGATGGTGAGATTCCAGCGAAAGGACCGGACGCGCCACCAGTATATTATCGGTAAATCGGGTGCAGGTAAGTCTGCCCTACTCCATTGGCAAGCGAGGCAAGACGTGTGGAACGGCGACGGTGTCGGAGTGATCGACCCTCATGGCGACCTTGTCGAAGAGATTCTCAGCTACATTCCCAAAGAGCGTGCCAAGGAAGTGGTGGTGTTTGACCCGTCTGTTCGGGAGCGACCTATGGGACTCAACCTCCTGGAAGCGAAGACGGAAAATGAAAAGGATAGAGCGAGCTTGGATGCGACGGAGATCTTTATCAAGCTCTTTGGAGATGAGATCTTTGGACCTCGTATTCAGCATTACTTCCGAAACGCCTGTCTCACCCT
>JAUIFW010000056.1 GCA_030430105.1 bacterium
TGAGCGGGGTCGTGTTCCTATTCGGCTTGAGAATGGCGAGATAAAGGAGGTCTTTGTTGAGCGGCTCCATATAGAAAATGATGCAGGAAAGCTGACGCACTTTACCGATGGCTCTTTCGTAGATTTCAATCGTAGTGGAGCTCCTCTGATGGAAATAGTTTCTGGCCCAGACATGAATTCTGTGTACGAAGCGTCACAGTACGCTCAGGAAATGCAGCGGCTCCTTCGGCACATGGGCGCTTCGGATTGTGATATGGAAAAGGGACAGATGCGATTTGATATCAATGTTTCGCTCCATGAACCTGGTACTCGTTTTGGGAGCCGTGTGGAGATTAAGAACCTTAATTCCTTTAAAGCTCTTGAAAAGGCATTGGCGTATGAGATCAAGAGACAGGGTGAGTTGATCGCTGAAGGTGAGACTATTTATCAGGAAACTAGGGGTTGGGATGAAGGTAAAGAGCGTACAGTGAGCCAACGAAGTAAGGAAGAGGCAGCTGACTATCGATATTTCCCTGAGCCAGATGTGCCGCCACTTGAATTGGATGCAGCTCAGGTCGAAGCCGTGAAGAGTACTTTGGCAGAACGACCTATGGATCGAGAACTGCGGTACTGCGAGGAGCTTGGCTTGGATGTGGAAGTATCTAAGCTACTACTCTCCTCTCGTGACCTCGCTGACTATTTTGAGCGAGTTGCTTCCCATAGCCCAGATAGTAAGGCTGCGGCTTCCTGGATCTCCTCTGTGCTTCTTGGGATACTCAATGAAGAAAAGCTTCAGCTGGGTGAACTTCCCTTCTCAGAAGCGGATCTCGGGCGTCTCATTACTATGGTCTCTGAGGATAAGGTTTCGCATCTCAATGCAAAGGAAACCCTCCTCCTTATGGTGCAGGGAGAAGGGGCACCAGAAGATATTATTGACGAAAAGGGCTTTGCACAGATCTCTGATGATAGTTTTCTAGAGGAGGTAATTACGACTGTACTAGAGGCTTTCCCCGCTCAACTTGCGGAGTACCGTGAAGGAAAGGAGGCACTTTTTGGGTTCTTTGTCGGACAAGTGATGAAGCAGTCACAGGGGAAGGCAAACCCAAAACGAGTTGGCGAAATACTGAAAAATAGGTTATAATATATATAGTAGCCTTTTTCGGTATACAACATGATTCAGACATCACTCGATGTATTGTGGCTTGTACTCGCTGGTGGACTAGGACTTTTGCTTCTTAGCCTCACTGTCCTTGTGTGGAATTTGGTGGAAACTGTGAAACGAGTCAATAATGTCATGGCCCTTGCAGAGCAAGTACTCGACATTGTAAATACGTACATCCGCATGCCAGCAGGATTTCTCTTTAAGATTATTAAGTGGCTACGAGATCGATAGATCTTTGATCCCTTGGAGCTTTCTTTGCAGTACGTTCCATGGAAACACGCATACGGCACTCCCTATGCGCTTCCATCGTGAAGGTTCTAAGCAAAGCCTCCATAGCCATTCTAGACCAAAGCGCTGCATCCATCCAGGTGCGCGCTTTTTTGTTCCTCCGAGGAAGGCGAAGCTGCCTCCTACTCCCATGGCTATTCGTACACCAGCATTACTGAGTCTGTCTCTGTGTTCTATAAGCCAGGTCTCCTGTGCTGGGAACGAGAGTGCGGCAAAGAGCACTGTAGGTTTGGTTTTCTCAATTTCCTTGAGCATTGCTTCCTCTTCCTTGCTTCCAATTCTACAACTAGAATATCCTGCTACTTGAAGCTCAGGATATTTCTTCAGCAAGCGTTTTCGCATCGCTTCATTTTCCTCTGTTGATGCTCCAAAGTAGTAGACCCGCTGCCCTTCTTTCTCTATGAGTCCGTGGATGCGCTCCATGGTACCAGAGCCGGTAATTACTGCTGGGATTACTGTTGTTAGGCTTTTTTTTGCAACAAGTAATGCGAGGTAGCTACGCATCCATACCCACAAGGTTTGAAGTTTGCCTTTTCCCTCGCTTTCTTTGAGGAATGTGGATGCCCAGAGAAGTCCTGTGCCATCTGGAAGTGAAAGGTCTGCCTCTGCTAGCGTCTTTTGGTACGCCGTATCCTTGAAGGATCTAAGAATAATCTCAGGATTGGGTGTTACTACCACCTTTGTCCCTGGTTTTTTTGCAGCTTTCAGCCACCACTGCTCTATGTCCTCCCAATCACCTCCGTGAAATGTCACGCCAAAGAGGGTACAAAGTCTTCGCATTCTTCGGAATTTACGTAGTCTATATAAGTATACAATTCTCACACTCATGTTCAATAGACTGCATCTTCTTTCATTTGTGCTCCTCCTTACATCGTGCTCCCTACCGTTTCTCTCTGGGCTTCCAAGCTTTGAGGCTGATCCAGGGAAACCACTTGGGATATCAGGAGATATTGCCTTCCACTATACGTTTACGACACCTGTAGCTGAGGTGCAGTATGTGGTTGCACAGTTTGGTGACGAGCTCTATGTAAAGAAGGGATATGGCGCTGAGACTTTCCGCTGTAGTTTTACAGATGTGGCGGATACTTGTGAGGGTGAAGAAAACCCAGAAAATGTGAAGACGGTGGTTTCTACTGCGGCAAAGCGGTTTTTCTTGCAGGAGCATTCCTTTGATACCTTTGTGAAGGAAGTCTCGGATGTGCCAGGTCAATCTATAGAAAATGATCCTAGTCTTCTCGCCCTTGAACTCATGCCCGTGATGCCAAAGCCATCTACGTGCCGCTCATACGTCGCAGAAGACGCGACCTTAGAACTCCTCTGCACGGTTGGCCCTATTGCAACCCATTATACGCAGCTTATTAATACCAATGATTCTTTTATAGAATCGACGCAGGAACTTCACTCCCTCGCTCTCATTCCAGAGGATTGGGACGCTACGCAGTTTTAAAGGCTTGAGCTTTTGGGAGTGGCCGGTACACTAAGAGCGTTATTCTTAAAAACGCTGTTATGGGTGAATTCTTTAATAAACTGGGTAATGCGCTCGGTGGTATTTTCCTGGGTATTGTACTCTTCTTTGTTGCGATCGGAGTTATTTTCAACAACGAAGGTGCCACAAATTACCGAGAAGTAGCTGAAACAGCAGTATCATATGAGGAGGCGACGAGTCCTTCTGACTTTGTGTATGTGACTGGCAAGGTGGATTCACCTGAGATGCTTTCCGACGGTACATACCTCCAAGAGGGGGAATATCTAGCTTTGGATCGAAGTGTGGAAATGTTTTCTTGGATTGAGTCAAAGAGGACAGAGACAGAGGGTGAAACAGAAAAGACTGTGTACGAATACTCCCAGACATGGACATCTAGTCCAGCTAACTCCTCAAATTTCAATCAGCCACAGGGACACAGAAACCCTCCACTTACTATCAACGAGGTTTCCAAGAAGGTAGGTGAAGCAAAGATTGGTGAATTTGATGTGGATATGGAAAGAATTATTCTTCCTCCATCTAAGTCAGTAACGCTTACTGAAGATGTGCTTGCTACCACTGGTACTGGATACACGCTGAATGAAGCGTATCTCTTTACTGGATCTGGAAGTCTGATGGCTCCACAGATTGGTGATGTACGTATTGGGTTTGACGCTGTGCAGCAGGGACAGACTGTTACGGCTTATGGAAGAATTGTGGACAACCAGCTTCTTCCTCACAATGCAGGAGAGAATGCTAAGCTCTATAGAATGTTTGCAGGCTATGCAGAGGATGCAGGAGCCACGATGCAGGGTGAATACGAGTTTAGCCTCTGGCTTTGGAGAGGTCTTGGATTCCTACTCATGTGGCTCAGTCTCACCCTCGTGTTGAAGCCAATTATGGTTATCCTTGATGTGGTGCCTGTGCTTGGTAAGTTTGTCAATGGAGCGCTTACCTTTGTTACCTTTATCATCTCCCTACTTGTGAGTGTGGTGGTGGCAATTGTTGGTATGGTGTTCCATAATATCATCCTTCTTGGTCTCACTGCCCTTGCAGTGCTTGTGGCTTGTTACTTCATCTTCTTCCATAAGAGAGAGAAGGTTGAAGAGAAGCTTCATGTGAAGATTCAGAAGGGTGGGAAGGTTTTGAAGGATGGAGAGAGTAAGAAGTAAGGGAGAGGAATAGTAAAAAGCCCGGGATCGTAATCCTGGGCTTTTTTGATTTACTGTTCACTGATCACTATTCACTGATCACTATTTCCTTTCAGCCCACCAGTTTGTCAGTGGGGCCAAGACTCCGGCACATACGTCTATGGCTATGAGGCCAAATACGAAGGGGAGGAGTGTTTCTAGGAAACTTCTGTCCTTTACGAAAAGGAACGGAATGAGAAGGAGTACGAGTGCTCCGAGTGCTATATACGAGAGGGTTCGAAATCTCTGTGACCATACGGTTGATAGCTCTAGTCCTTTCATATACAGGGTTTGGAAGGTGGAAAGCGCTAGGACGAACACTGCATAGAGTGTGATGGCCATAAATGGAATCCCTAGGGTCTGAATATCAAAGAGGTTCCATACGAAAATGGAGATCAGAAGAAATGCGCCTGCAAATATTCCGAGTCCTACCTTTTCTGGTGTCTCTATAGATGCTCTATGAAATGTGGAGCCGTATCCAAAGACACACGCTATGGTGAGGGCTACTAAGGTCACCCAAATCTGGGACTCGATGAGTCCGAAGCTACTAAAAAGTAGCAGTATAAGACTGCAGAGGAGAAGGAGTCCCCCACTTGCTATTGTTGCTATGCCTAGGTATTGATGCATGGTTTGCGTAAAGGTTGTTCCCCCCTATTTTAGGCGGCTCCTCACTTTCATACAAGATTTATCTTGCTTTCCATACCTTTGCTAGGTAGTAGGCGCTAAACACTGCAAAAAAGATGTTGAGCCAGAAGAATATCCAGTCTGGCTGCAGGTAGCTATAGATCGCGACTAGAATACTTCCAAGTGTAAGAGCAAGGTTTCTCCTAATAGTAAAGGCTTTAAAGGCAAACCCTAGACTAATACCTATGAGGCCTATGATCAGGAGCAGGGTGCTTCTGTCTTCAAAGAGCATAAAGGACCATCCTACAAGAATGGCTCCTAGCACTAGGATAATTGGTGAACTGATTTTGTCTTTCACTCCAAGTAAGGTGAGTGTACTTGCTGCTACTATCAACGCTTCCAGAAATATGTAGAACTCTGGACCACCTTCCATGTACCCAAGTATGGCGTAGATCAGCATGCCCAATGCACCGATTCCAAAGAGCCAGTTTTTAATTGATTGAGCTGGATGCCCCTCTCTCTTCCCTTCATTCCAAGCAGCACCCGTTACTGTAATAAGAGACCCTAATAATCCAGCAATAAGGGTAGTGCTCATGTCTTAGAGTGAAATGGTATGAACGGTGTGTGGCAGTGAATCCAAATATTTTTGAAAGTTCTCTGTATCCACCACAAAGGTACTATCGTTTTGATTCGGGTGAAATCCCTTCTCCTTGGCATGCATAACTTCTGTTTCTATGTATACCTCCACCTTTGCCTCAGGGTCGGATATGAGTGTGAAGGGAGAGACTGAACCAGGAATTACATCTAAGTAGGTACCGAGATCTTCAGCACTTGCAAAGGATAGGCGTTTTATTCCCAAATGCTTTGCAAAGGCATCCAGGTCTGTGCGCTTATGAGCTGGCATTACCAGGAGTATGTAGCGTGTTTTCTTCTTATCTCTGACAAAGAGGTTTTTTGTGTGGAGACCAGGGATATCTCCTTCAATGGCGTCTGCTTCTTCGCAGGTGAAGACTGGGATGTGATCGTAGGGGGTGTATACGATACTGTGCATTGCTAGGTATGCTTCTACCTTTGATCGTCTCATAGTTTTCCAAGTAACATATCTATGTCCACTTCTAGATCATGCATCCTTTCCTTTAGGGTCTCCTTCGCGTCCTGGAGCCCTTTTTCATAGGCCTCTTCTACGATGTAGGGAAGGACTTTTTCTAGGAGTTCTTCTGCTTGTACACTTCCAAGTCTTTCTTCACACTCCTCTTCCGTATAGCCTTGGATTTCTCGTACACACGCCTCACGGGTCTCTTTACGGAGAAGATTCCAGCCCTTTATGGTCTCTGACATACTTCGTAGTATTTACTTGATAGTTAGCGCACTCTTTAGCTTCTCTACCTCTTCCATAGACGCCTGCTCAAAGTGAAAGGTCATCTTACCTCCGTCCCATTTGATCATGAGTTTTGGTTGTCCATACATATTTTTCTTCAGCTCTACCTGCTGTACAGTTCCCGGAGCAATATGATGACTTCCCTTACTTTCTGACGCATATGCGTCTTCGCCTATAGATGCTAGCTTTGCCATGCCTTCTTCTACCTTTTTTGCAATCCTCTCATGCACCTTCTTTACGGCGTAGTTTGCCAGAGGACCACTGCTTTTTACTTGGTTGCCTGCTGGGCCTACGTGGAGAAGATACAGCCCTTTGTCGTTCTGCAGAATCGTGTAGGTCTTGGCGCTTCGAATCATGCCAGAGGGTATGCGTACGTAATCTAAACGGATCATGTGTCTACATAAGGAATATGTACCTACTTTAGCAGATATGTATGCGGGCGGAAGAAACAATCGGCGCTATGGGACTTTACTTATTTTTAACTATACTATTTTATATAAAAATTGGAGGCTCACCCATGTATGATCCTGATAATGACTATGAAATTGCTAAAAGACTACCAGC
>JAUIFW010000057.1 GCA_030430105.1 bacterium
CTGTGGACGGAGGAGCAATTTATTACGATACAGTACGCGTGGTGTATGGTATTGCTCCTGGATCGTATTCCAATAATACCAATGTGCCGAAGAGTACTTCTAAAGCATTTATTACTCCGTTGGCAGAGAAGCAGATGCATTACTTTAGACTCCAGCTCCTAGATAGTAGTGGGACGGTTCTGGTGCAGTCAGAGGAATTCTCAGCACTCATAGAGCCTGCGAAATCCGCTGCAGTGTGTATTCCTGGAGAGGTGAGTGGTGTTCGGGTTTCTCTTCAAAAGGGGAAGCGAGTGCTTACATGGAATGCGATAGCGGGAGCTGACTCTTATATGGTGTATATGGCAAAAACCCCTCAGGGATTTGGTTCGCCTGTTGCTGAGGTACGCACCAATAGCTATGTGCTTCCATACCTCTCTGAAGATGTGGAGTATTATTATTTTGCTGTCGGGGCTAGGTGTGGCGACGCTGCTAGTGAACGCTTGAGTCAGGCTGTGAAGGTTGCTTCTGGGCCTGGTGCACTTCTCCTCTTTGGTCTTGCTGCTGTGCTTAGCTACGTAGGAATGCGTAGAAAGTATGGCAAGGGACTCTTGCCATAAATAGAATTCTTTGTATCCTTCTGCAAAAGAAGGAGGTGAGCTGTGCTCGTGGGAGTATATTCAAAAAAACAAGAGGCCTTGGAGTATCTTGAAAAATACTGTTTTGTGTCCCTTTGGGATCATGAGGGAGCACTTTCACTTAGGCAATTGCAAAACTTGCGTTGGTTTATTGAAAGGGGCCCTGTGCAGTTTCGAGAGCAAAGTACAAAAGGTCGGGCGAAACTCTTTATGGATACGTTTCGCCGCTGGATGGAACGCCCAGTTTCCTTTTACGATGGAAGCATCTTGGATTGGAGACATGGGGAATGCACAGGTGTGGTGCCGGTGAAACAAGTTGGCTCCTTTCGTCAGGAAGATGGACATCCTTTTCACTACAAGGTGAAGGTGCCAGGAGAATCGGGGAAAGGTAGTACCCGAGTACTAAAAATACAACACGTAGAGCTACTTCAGTAGCTCAAGATATGCCCTTGTAGCTTCCATTGCTACAGGGGTTTGTTCAATTTGTACAGCATGCCTTGGATCGAGGTTATGTTCTGCAAGGTAACGCGTTATCTCTTCAACTGAGGGTTTGTTTCCCTGCACCCATCGAAGTCCAGTTTTTGCTAAGGAGTCGCCAAGGTACATCAATCCCACTTCCCATTTATAAGTAGGGAAGGATGCTGCTATGGTGCGAAGTGCTTCTTTGTGCTCTTCTGCATTGATAAATTCTATGGTGTACTTGATGCCTTTGCGCTTTCCTACATCTCGTGCTTTTGCTAGTTCATAGTGAAGAGCTGCAAGGCGGCCAATATACACTCTTTGTTTTTCGGTCACTGTATGCTCTATACAAAATGGATCGAGAAGTGGGGATAGGATGAGTTGTTCCGAGATGTCTTCGTGGGTGCCGAAGGAAAAGTCTGGGTACTTTGGGTTTTCACTTACCTGTTTCGCAGAGAGGTGTCTTACAGCAAACTTCCCGATATCGTGAAAGGCTATGCCCGCTTCGAAGAGCTCTTTTTTTGTGCGGCCATCTATGGATTCTTGGAGTATGTTCGATACCTGTTCCCAAAGTCCCCAGTCTGTGAGCTTTGGCTCGTAGTCTTCTCGAAATGCTTGGAGAAATTTTCCCGTGTGGCTTAGGATACCCCATTGGTGCCATTGTGGTTTGTGGTGTCGGTACTCATCTGGATGTTCGGCAAAATTAGCATTGTAAGGAATGCTTTGGTCGAGGTAGGTGCGTACGACAATTGGAGCTAAGGTGTGTAGCTCTTGCAGTGCTGCTGTTCCAAGTGTGTGTTTCATATGACTGACTAACAAAACAGAGCGAGGGCAGGAGGGCCTGCCCTCGATGGGTTAGGTGAGTGCTTTGATGTTTGCTTCATCCAGCTTGTTTTCTGGCATGAGGCTCGGTGCGCCAAACATGAGGTCTCGCGCCTTTGACGTCTTTGGGAAGGCGATTACTTCTCGGATATTTTCCATGTCTGCAAAGATCATGACAAGTCTCTCGATTCCTACGGCGAAGCCCGCGTGTGGTGGTACGCCGTATTGGAAAGCCTTGAGTAGGTGTCCAAAAAGTCGTTCTTGGTCTTCCTCTCCGATGTTCATGTATTCGAAGATCTTCTTCTGTAGTTCTTGTTCGTGAATTCGTACAGATCCACTACCAAGTTCGTATCCATTGAGAACAAGGTCGTAGGTTTGAGATAGTGCATCGAGCTTGGTTTCTTCCTTTTCGAGGAGATGCATGTGCTCAACCCATGGCATGGTGAATGGGTGGTGCACTGCCTGGATGCTGCCATCTTCCTTTTTCTCAAAACATGGGAAGTCTGTGACAAAGAGGAAGGCTAGTTCGTTTGGATTTGCAAGCTTCATTTCTTTCCCTAGGTGTGAACGTAGTACACCTGTTACGGTACATGCCTTTTCCCACTCCTCAGCAACGAATACAACTGCTGCTCCATTTGGAATAGAAAGTCCTTCTCGCATCTTTTCTGCTAGTCCTTCAGGGAGGAGCTTGATGATGCTTCCTTTTACTTCCTCTCCGTAGGTCAGATATGCCATACCTCCTGCGCCTGCAGTTTTGGCCATCTCTGTAAGGTCGTCGAATTGCTTACGTGTAAA
This sequence comes from bacterium, assembly GCA_030430105.1. The sequence goes on from JAUIFW010000057.1 coordinate 2,691, forward strand.
CTCAGCTGCCTCTGGGATAACAAGAGCTTTTACAATAGCCCCTTTGGCAATCGCATCTTCCATGAAGTTGATACCTGACCCTTGGAAGTACTCAGTTGCGTCTTGTAGCTTCAGGTCAAAACGAATATCTGGCTTGTCTGTACCATAGAGGTTCATTACCTCATGGTAGGTCATGCGAGGGAAGATATCGTGCATGAGGGTTTTTTCTGGCACGACCTCCTTGGAAAGAAACTTGTGCAGACTCTCCAAGGTTTCGAGAATATCCTCCATACCTACGAAGCTCATTTCAAAGTCGAGCTGGGTAAACTCAGGTTGCCTGTCTCCACGCATATCCTCATCGCGGAAGCAGTGTGCAAACTGGTAATACTTGTCATATCCAGCGAGCATAAGGAGTTGCTTCATTTGTTGTGGAGCCTGTGGGAGTACATAAAATTCTCCTGGGTAGAGGCGGGACGGGACGAGGTATTCTCTGGATCCTTCTGGGGTTCCTTTTACAAGCATTGGTGTTTCGATATCCATGAATCCACGGCCTTCGAAAAATTGCCTTGCTTTGGACTGTGTCTTTGCTCGCATTTCAAGGTTTTTCCGCATCTTTTCTCTTCGAAGATCGAGGTATCGGTACTCGAGACGAAGCTCTTCAGATGCGTCTTCTGCGTACTCGTCGATAGGGAAGGGTGGTGTCTTGCTTTTATTGTGGACGATGAGCTCGTCGATAAATACCTCTACTAAACCTGTAGGTATTTTGGGGTTGGGAGCAGATCGCATGCGTACCTCTCCAGTAACTTGTAGAACCCACTCACTTCGAATAGACTCTGCCACTTCAAAGACTTCCTTTGGGGCTACGTCAGGGTCGAAGACGATTTGAGTCAAACCGTACTTGTCGCGCAGGTCGATGAAGATGAGCCCACCATGGTCTCGTCTGTTGTGTACCCAGCCGCAAAGTGTCACGCGATCATTATTATTATCATCACGAAGGTCACCGCAAGTATGTGTTCGAAGCGAAGTCGCTTTTAGGTGTGTCGTTTCCATAGGATAACGTGATGAATAAACGCGAGTATTCTACGCAGTAACCTTGTCGACCGCAACGGAACCTTGGTGAAAACTTGTCAAATAGTCCGTCAGGGATATACTTCGCTCGACCCGGGCAATTAGCTCAGTTGGCTAGAGCGTTCCCTTGACGTGGGAGAGGTCACAGGTTCGAATCCTGTATTGCCCACCAGCCTTCGCTCTACGAGCTACGGCTGGCTTCGCCAGTCGCTGCGAGTAGGTAAGCGAAGTGCTAGCCCTTCGTAGCTTTAGCGAAGAAGGGCAGGAATATATGTAAATACGTGATAGTAACAGTATTCTTGAACTGCTCTAATACTGTTACCCCGGAAGTGTATATTTAGTATGAATTATTCACTCAAGAAACTTGTACTACGTATACATCCTGGAAAGTCAGCTATATTCTGGTAAACGTTATGTTGGGTATACTACTAACTTGAGGAAAAGACTTACTTATCACAATAGTGGTATTGTTCAATCTACCCTAAAGTTTAGACCATGGAGGATTGATTTCTACGCAGCATTTACTTCAATGGATAAAGCTAAACAGTTTGAAAAATATTTAAAGCAGGCGTCTGGCAAAGCATTTCTTGCAAAGAGGCTCGTGACGTCTGTTGGGTAAAGATAAAGAAATTTGTAAAGTTTGGATTATTGAAAACCTAGAGATCTTTATTAGACTAATAAGGACCTAGAATTGAAATTCCTACGATGCTTCCCAAAAAACGCGATCCCATGTCTCTCAAAGACGCTATGAACAAACTCTTTGAAGAGTCCTTTTGGCAGCCCTTTGGAACCATGTCTGCCTTTGATGATATGCTTGAGGAGGCACATGCGGTGCATGCTAATTTTCCGGATATTAATATGAAGGAGACGAAGAAGGGAGTGGAGGTGCATGCTTCACTTGCAGGGTATGACCCCGATGATGTGGAGGTAGAGATTCATGATGGGATGTTGACGCTCTCTGGGGAAATGGAAGATGAAAAGGAAGATAAGGAGGATACCTGGCATCGACGGGAATTTAGCTCGGGGAGTTTTACTCGGCGTATTATGCTTCCAGAGGGACTGGATGAGGACAAAATCTCTGCGGAGATGAGTAAGGGGGTGCTTACGCTCAAGGTTCCGTTTAAGACGAAGAAGGCGAAGAGTAAGCCTAAGAGTGTGAAGATAAAAAAGCGCTAGGCGCTTTTTTTATAAAACGATATTTCAAGTATGAGGATTAGTTTTCATACAGAATCCTCCCTTTCTCAAACTCTAGGGTGATGCTGTCGAAGAAACGCATGTACTCTTCTTCGTAAATCTTCCAAAACTTCTTTGGCATGTAGGCGAAGACTTGGAGTGATCCTTCTGGTCCTGTGTAGAGAAATCCTGAGTGGATTTGTTCTTCTCCCCCCACAGTTACTTGGGTTGTCATATACACGATATCTTTTCCGTTTTTTTCTGCCTTTCGAAGATTGAGGATTACTGCTTCTGGATCAACGCGCTTTGCATTGCTGAGTACTTGTTTTTGGAAGTATGGCAAATCTAGCTCCCCTCGTTCTGGAAGAATGACAATGTTCAGATCCTTTTCCTTATGGCGGAATGCATACTCACTCGGCATGGTTCCCGTGCCTACCCGGTATTTCCATTGGTCACTATCAAACTCAATCCTGTAAGGAAAGATGGCACCTTCTACTGTATTTGGCTCTGAGATATACATCATCCCTGCGAGCTGCGTCTTGGGTGAAGCTTCTAGCCTTGTCTTTAGTAATAGGTTTTCTGTTTCTAGGTCGTTTACCCTAGCCTCTAACTCTTCTACTGGGAGGCTAGAGCACCCTGTAAGAAGGAGTATGAGTAGGATACTTGGTAGTGCTTTATTCATTGATAGCCTGGCTATGTTGTTCAAGTGCATTCATGGTTTTTTCTAGCTCTGCATAGTCGAGTTGGCAGATAGTGGCAGATTGATCAAAGATTTCTTTGACGAAGAGACCAAACTGGATGGGGTCCTCAGCAAGTTGGTCCATGAATCCATCCATAGCTGCTTCGTCTGTGGGGATTCCATCATTGTTTTCCTTTTCTCCAAAGAAGCGCTCTTGGATACGGGCGATTTTTTCTTCATCAATACTCTCAAGGTCAGCAGCGGTTGCTTGGATGTCACAGAGTGTAGAGGCGAAGTGTTTTGCTACGGGCACGTATTCTTCGCTAAGTAGGGGTAGTGTAATACAGCTGGTTAGTAAGAGAGCTGCACCTACTATTCCCGTTATAGTTCGTGTGAGTTGCATGGATCGTTTGCTAGGAATGGTACTTCCACTATAGGGAATATTTATTTGGCCGCTACTTGATTGGGTTGTATGTCTTTATGGTATGTGTGCCGGTATCTTGTCTTTCCATCTGGGTAGGGGATACGTACTATAGGGGGGAACTTATGATTTTTTCTACTATGAAACCTACGGACTTTATGCAGTGGCGATATGCTACCAAGGTGTTTGATGCTACAAAGAGGCTTTCAGATAGCCAGCTTCATGAACTGACAGAAGCCTTGAGATTGAGCCCTTCTTCTCTTGGCCTGCAGCCTTGGAAGTTTTTACTAGTGGAGAATTCGGATTTGCGAGCATCTCTTCGGGAACATAGTTTCGGGCAGGCCCAGGTGACGGATGCATCGCATTTGTTCGTTTTGTGTAGCAGGGATGTGAACTCTGAACTAGTCGAAGCGCATATTGAGGCTTCTGCAGAAGCTAGGGGAGTTGATGTTACTGAACTTGCTGGATACCGGGGGATGATCGATGGTTTTTTGGCTAACAAGACTCCAGAGGAGATACATGCTTGGTCTAGGGACCAGGTGTATTTAGCGCTTGGAGTTCTCCTTGCGAGTGCTGCGTCCTTGGAGATAGATACTTGTCCTATGGAGGGCTTTAGTCCTGAGGGGTAT
>JAUIFW010000058.1 GCA_030430105.1 bacterium
GCTAACCTAGAAAATACAGATGCCAAAGGGCATGTGGTTATTGTTGGATCTGGAAGCTTGATCCCAGGCTTTGAAGAGCAAATGGTTGGGATGAAAAAGGAAGAAAAGAAGACCTTCGAAGTAACCTTCCCAGAGGACTATCATCACGAGCCGTTCAAGGGAAAGAAGGTGGAATTTGACATTGAAATTGTTGAGGTAGAAAAGGCAAAGAAGCCAGAGATCAACAAGGAGTTCACGAAGCAGCTTCGAGGAAAAGAGATGACAAAGAAGGAGTTTGAGGAGGATATCAAAGCAACGCTCCTTCGAGAAAAAGAGGATGCAGCGAGGACGAAGCAGGAGGATGAGTACCTAGATAAGGTAGCTGAAAAGTACCTCAAGGATGAGCTACCAGCAGCATTGGTAGATCATGAAAAGGAGCTTATGATGTCCGAGATGAAGGATCGTCTCAGCGGGCAGGGAATCAACATCGAGCACTACTTGCAGCATATTGGGAAGAGCGAAGAGGATCTCAAGAAAGATTGGGATAAGGATGCTTCAGAGCGAGCAAAGAAGCGTCTCGTATTTGAGCAGCTTCTTAGCTTCGCTGAGGTTGAGGTAACAGACGAAGATATTGATGCAGAGATCGAGAAGGTAGCGGAACGCTACGAAAACGAGGAGCACAAAAAGCAGGTGAGAGAAATCTACAAGAATAAGGATATGGCCAAGCAAAACCTAAGCGGCCGAGTAAAAATCCGAAAATTCTTCGACACTGTCCTATAAGGAAATATCCTCAAAGATATAAAGCTGAGCTGATGGACCATCAACTCAGCTTTTTAATAAAACCAAAAACCGTAAACCGGGAGCGAAGCTCCCAAACCGTCGCGTCAGACGCGACTAACCAACCGCGTTTGACGCGGGCTACCTCAAATCAATCCCATTGCGATCCGCATACTCCTTAACCATATCCGTGATAACACCTGAAACAAATTCCTGTTTCTTCATGCGCGTTTCGTTGACGTGATGGTGGTAGTTGGTCTTCGCTTCCAAGACCTTATTCTCGAGTCGGTTAGGACGTAGGGTCTCTGTTAGGAGTACTTGATTCGTATCTACAAGTCGAATAAGCATCACATCTCCTTTTCGGAGTAGTGTGTTCCAGAATCCGTTGATCTCTGTGGATATACCTTCGAAGTTATCATAGGCGAAACGGATGTTCTTCCTGTTAAAGAGAGATTCCCATTGTATGTCTATCACTCCTTTATTGGTTACTACCCAACAGTCAAAGAACCAAATGACAAAATCCAAACTGAAGCGAAGAAGGCCTATTCCAGCAATAGTAATGGAAACCCAAAGGAGGTCTGGGTTACTAGCGTAGAGGTACCATGGTATTCCAACTCCTATGAGTGAGAAGACAAAAAGGCTCTTTGCAAGCAAGATGGGATGTTTGTGTCCCACGTAATGTACATGCTCCTCGGGCTCTAGGTATCCGTTAAAAATAGCGTCTTCAAAAGCGTGAATCATAGAGAGGAAAGTGAAGAGCTAAAGCTTGCAGCCTTGAGGAGATTACGAAGAAGGCAAGCGATGGTGACTGGGCCAACACCCCCTGGAACAGGGGCATATCCTCCAGATTTTTTATAACATGAGGGGGAGATATCTCCGCGCACCACACCCTTATGTACACTAAAGCCCACATCCATAAGTATAGCGCCCTTTTTAACAAACTTTGGGGTAATGAGGTGCCCTTGGCCTGTAGCGCTGATGATCACATCTGCTCGCTTGGAAAGCTTCCATGGATTAGGTGTGTGCTCCGTGATAATACTCACGGTTGCTTTTCTTTTGAGAAGAAAAAGGGCGATAGGCTTGCCAACGATTAAGCTTTGTCCAAACACTGCCACGTGTTTCCCTTCAAGGGGAACGTGGTAATAATCAAGCATACTCATGACAGCATGAGCAGTAGCTGGAGGGAGGAAGGTCTCTGGTGCGTGCTCTAGAAAGAGTGCGCCGTTGTTCGTTGCGGTAAACCCATCGAGGTCCTTTTCCGGTGCGATAGCATGGATAACAGTGTGCCTTCTGATATGCGCCGGAAGTGGAAGTTGTACGATGTAGCCGTGTATACCCTTATCTGCATTGAGGGTTCCAAGTACGCCAATGAGCTCCTCTTCTGTGGTAGATTCCGGTAGCTGTTTGATATGGCATTTGATACCCAGCTCCTGAGCTTTCTTCTTTTTTAGGCGGACATAGGTCTCAGAGGCACTGTTGTTACCCACTAAAACAGCGGTCATTTCAGGGGGCCTAGAAAAATGACCCATATGAGAGCGTATCTCTTCCTCAATAGCCGTCGCGACCGGTTTACCAAGAAGCTTAGTTGGCTGCATAATCCTCTGGGGCTATGGTTTCAATGGAGCGAGGGTTGTCGATAGGCCAGAAGCCATCGAGGATAGTTTTACCGTCAACGGTGGCTGCTTCAGCGTTGAAGGGCCACATTACAAAGAGAGCTTTTCCTATTACATGATCATAAGGGACAAAGCGCTCTATCGCTGAGCCTGTACATCCGGACGGTATACTAACTGTGGAAAAACAAAATCTGGAATCTGTGGAGTTTCCTCGGTTGTCTCCCATTACAAACACGTGTCCTTCCGGTACCACGATAGGTGCACCATCTACATTTGCATAGGTACACTCTGGATTTCCAGGACTATCCTCGCGCTTACAGTTGGTGTAAGGCTCTTCGAGAAGCGTACCATTGAGAGTAAGCCCCTCCTTGGAGAATTGGAGTTCATCTCCAGGTAATCCTATGACCCGTTTGATAAAGATATTGCTACTTCCGTTTGGTGGGCGAAATACCACAACGTCCCCTCGAACGAGGTGCTCAGGACTATGGCTAAAGAAGCCTGTGTAGCCAAAGCGGTGGACCATAATCAGCTCTGCATCGTGGAGTGTGTGCTCCATGGAGCTACCTGAAACGATGAAGGGTGAGAAGAAAAAATACTGCACAACCAGAAAGAGTATGAGCGCTATCATAAGCTCGATGACCACGTCAATTGTCTCGAGCCATGTCGCGTGTCTACGCATGGATTTGAGCTGGTCTTGGTGCTTTTCTTGCGGATTCATAGAAGGTGGCTGTATACTTGCGGCACTAGTATACGCTAAGCACTACCGTGTCTCAACAGCAGGACAAAAAAAGTACACGTCTGTTCACCGGCACAGACCTCGGAGGGATGGAGCGGGCTGTAAAAAAATGGCAGCAGGCCTTTGTACAGAAATATGGAGAGGATCTGGTAGAGCACGTGCGCTACGAAGATCTACAAGGAGATGAACTCTATGTTCGTTTACACACCCCGTCTATGTTTGGGGAAAAGTCCCTGCTTGTTATCAGAATGGAGTCGGAGGAGGATGTAAAGAATCATGGAGAGACACTAGCCGCAGCGATCGAAGCTAGTATTGAGACGCTCGTTGTATTTGTTGTTTTACCCTTTTTACCAAAGCAGACCAAGGGGTGGAAGGCATTGCAAAAGGTAGGAGAGATAGAACAGTTCAAAAAAGGAGAGGAGGGAATAGATCAATATATGAAGGCATTTCAAGGAGTACTGGATGCGGCGTCCTACCGATACTTGCAGCAGAAAATTAAGCGAGCGACAGCTCCAACACATCAGCTCGAGCAACTCTATATGCTTGCGCAATCAAAGACGATAGCAAAGGGTGATATCGATGCGCTCTTTCCAGAACTGGAGCTCGGGGAGGCCTTTGGCTTGATCGATGCGCTAATGAGTAAGCAGCCACGTACCTATATATCCATACTCCGTCTCCTGGAGGCGCAAGGAGAAGATCCACACAAGCTACTTGGTCTACTCGTGTGGCAAATGGAGCAGCTTGCGTATGTGGCACATGCAAAGGAGGTGGGTATGTCTGACCAGGCACTGATGAGTGCGACAGGCATGAAGCCATTTCCTCTCAAAAAGGCGAAAGCAGCTCTGAGGTCTTACGGGAAGGCAGATGTGCTTCGAATGATCGCTACGCTTTCACGTATCGATATCGGGAGCAAGACTGGGGGTATCCCAGCTCACCCAAAGGGAAAGCATATCTACGAGCATCTCCTAGAGCTTGCTCTCTAAGCTGTAATTCTAGGTACCTTCTTCGTAAAGATGAGAATGCTCAGGATAAAGAGAATGATTGCAAGCCACTGATTAAGATGGAGTCCTCCAAGGAACACCAGGGTGGGGTCCGTAGGACTTCGCAAAAAACCTAGGAGGAAAATTTGTAGTGAGAAAAGCAGTGTTCCCACTACTCCTACTAGCCCTGCTACCTTAAATCGTTTGAGAAGACGGCTAGTGAGTAAGAACATAAAGAAGCTACCAATCGCAGCATAGAGCCCAAGTGGGTGAACGGGAATGTTAATATACCGGGATGCAAGCGAGTAGTCTGCAAACTCTCCGGAGTAGATCACGCTTAGAAAGCTGTCTGCCTCTGTACCAAAGTAGTATCCACCAAGGAGGGATCCTATATACCCCACAGAAAGTGCAAGGAGACTTGCTGTCACTAGCACATCAAACCAAGGAAGAAACCGTTGTTGTTCCTTTTTGAAGAAGTACGCCAGGAATACGGCAAATCCTATAAAGCCACCAGCTACATAAAACTGCTCAACATTAAAGAGTACGGTGAGCACGCTACCGTAGTGCCCCATAAGGATTAGTGAGGTAATTTGCTCATAGATCACAAAGGCGTGGCTAAGCCAAAAGCTGAGCTTTGCCCCCAAGGCAAAAGAAAACACCGACATGGGTAGGTGTGAAAAAAGAAGTCTATAACTTACCTCTCTGTGCGAACTAGCTCGTATGACACCAAGCAAGAAGGCGAGAAGGGCAAGGGTAGCAAAGACACCAAAGGAGGTGACAACGATACCAAAGTTTTGATAAAGCAGTGGGTACATGTACGGGGGTTGTATACAAGATCACTATAGTGTGCCTGAGCAAGTCGTCAACTAGGTTCCCCTAGCCCCCATATACTCTAATGGTACACTAGGGTCATCTGTATATAATGTTACGGCTATGAAAACAAGGATTCTTGCGAGTATGGCTGCGGGACTTCTCATGCTACCTGGTATGGGAGTGGCATCCGCACAGTTTAGTGATGTGGAAGCATCAAATGAGTTCGCCGAGGCAGTGGCGTTTATGCGTCATGAAAAGGTGGTCGAGGGTTACAATGATGGCACCTTTAGACCAGGCAATACCATCAATCGAGCAGAGTTTCTGAAGGTGATCCTGGAGGCACAGGATGGATTTACTCTCAAAGACGGGCAGGATTGTATTGCGTCTTATAAAGAGCAAGGTAAGTCGACCATCCTCTCTGATATTCCCCTTGATCAGTGGTACAGCCCCTACGTCTGTTATGGGATAGAGAATGATATTATCGATGGGTATCCGGATGGAAGCTACAAGCCAGCCCAGTCTATCAATGTTCCGGAAGTCGCGAAGATTGTGGTAAATACACAGGAACTGGGCGCTCAGCCTGGAGATGCTGAGGAACAATGGTACATGCAGTACATGCGACCGCTAGAGCAAAACAAAGCCCTTCCTATAAGTGTGAAGGAGATGGCCGCACAGGTCTCTCGGGGAGAAATGGTAGAGATCCTCTATCGTTTGAAAGCGAAGAGAAATGATAAAGCATCCACGTCGATCAATGAACTCCTAGGAGAAGTAGAAAGCACCTTGGCTTCAGGAACCCTTGGAGATGTGAACTCTTGTTCTGAGCTCGCTCGCATCATGGAGGATAATTATGACTATGGTCCTGTGTATTACCTCGACGATAGGATGGTGGAAGGGGCGCTAGATGGAGTATCAGATATGGAGGCGACTACAGGAGCTCCTGCACCGGAAGCTATGAACGAAGCAAAGGCAAGTGATGGGGGAGAATCTGACTATTCTACGACCAACATTCAGGTAGAGGGAGTAGACGAAGCAGATATCGTGAAGAACGATGGGTCACACATCTTTATCGTGAAGGATAACAGCGTGCGTATTGTGGATGTGCGAAATAGTGAACTAAAGGAGGGGCCCATGGTTACCTTTGAGGATAAAAATTTCACACCACAGCAGTTGATTTTGAACCAGGATCAACTCGTAGTTATAGGTACAAGCTATCGAGAAGTTCGAAGAGACTTACCTGGAACCATTGAACCCATGTATGAGGAACTTGGATGGAGAATTATGCCTCCGTATTATTGGAGTACCACGTATACCAAGGCAGTGATTGTTGATATTGCTGATAGCGGTCACGTTATTACGACGTTGCACGCTAATGGTGATATTTGGAAGACGGAGGCTGGTGTTGGTTCGACGTTGTTTAAGAATCTTCCGGGCACGAACTTTATTGCTTGGGAGAAGGATTATTTGATTGTTGGTCACGAGAATGTGTTGAAGGATGCTACGGGTGGTGGCACCCCGAAGGTGAT